>DVKS01000025.1 GCA_018715905.1 Candidatus Caccovicinus merdipullorum
ATGGGATGCGAGATCAGGAAATTGAAATCTACTACCGTTTTATCGGCAAAGTGGAGTAAAAACGCAAATTAAACATTTATCTCTTTAAGTTGGGGAAACCGAGGTTTATGCTTACGCCTTTGGCCAGGCCGGGGCGGTCCAGTGCGGCTTCTGCATTCCCGGAATGGTAATCTGCGCCAAGGGGCTTCTGGATGAAAATCCCCAGCCCAACCGGGCACAGATCGCTTTTGCTATCCGGAACAATTACTGCCGGTGCACCGGCTACAAAAAGATTATTGATGCCATTGAACTGGCAGGGAAGATTTTCCGGGAAAATCTTTCGGTAGAAGAACTGAAATCACAAGAGAAGGACAAGATCCGTGTAGGCGATGCCATCCGCCGTATTGATGCGGAGGCCAAAGTGCTGGGAACCGGAGAGTATGTGGATGATGTTGAACTTCCCGGCATGATCTACGGGAGTGCAGTGCGGAGCCGTTATCCAAGGGCACGGGTTCTGGCTATTCACACAGAGGCGGCAAAAGCCCTTCCCGGCGTGGTCTGTGTGCTGACGGCAGATGATATTCCCGGCCAGAATAAGGTAGGACATTTAAAACAGGACTGGGATACCATGATTGCTGTAGGGGATGTGACCAGGTATCTGGGGGATGCCATTGCCATTGTGGCAGCAGAGTCCATGGAGATCCTGGAAAAAGCCAAGGCTCTTGTGGAAGTGGAATATGAAGAATTGACGCCAATGACATGTCCGGCGGACAGCCTGGCAGAGGGAGCTCCCCTTCTTCACGAAGGCGGAAATATCTTAAGCAGGGAGCGTCTGGTGCGGGGGAATGCGGATGAGGTGATCGCCCGCTCCCGCTACAAGGTGACCCGTCACTACGAGACGCCGTGGACAGAGCATGCTTTCCTGGAGCCGGAGGCGGCCGTGGCCTTCCCCTTGGATGACGGGGTATTTATCTATTCTTCTGATCAGGGAACCTACGATACCCGCCATGAAACTTCGATCCTCCTGGGGCTTTCGCCGGAGAAGGTGATCGTGGAGAACAAGCTGGTAGGCGGCGGCTTCGGCGGCAAGGAGGATGTGACGGTGCAGCACCATGCGGCGCTGATCGCTTATCTGACGAAGCGGCCGGTGAAATGCAAGCTGACCAGGAAAGAGAGCATTCTCATCCATCCCAAGCGCCATCCCATGAGCATTGATATGACAACAGCCTGTGATGAGAACGGCATGCTTACCGCCATGAAGGCGGTGGTGGTGGCAGATACCGGCGCCTATGCGTCCTTAGGCGGCCCGGTCCTTCAGCGGGCTTGTACCCATGCGGCGGGACCCTATAATTATCAGGTGGTGGATATTGACGGGACGGCAGTTTATACGAATAACCCGCCTGCCGGCGCGTTCCGCGGCTTTGGAGTGACCCAGACCTGCTTTGCCACAGAGTGCAACATTAATCTTCTGGCAGAAATGGTGGGAATCAGTCCCTGGGAATTCCGCTACCGCAATGCCATCCGGCCCGGGCAGGTGCTGCCCAACGGTCAGATTGCCGATGCGTCCACGGGACTTGCGGAGACGCTGGAGCGGGTAAAGGAAATCTATGAGAGCAGTCCCTACGCGGGAATTGCCTGTGCCATGAAGAATGCCGGCGTAGGCGTGGGGCTTCCGGATACGGGCCGGGTACGTCTTCTGGTGGAAGGCGGAAAGGTCCATATTCATACCGGCGCTTCCGGAATCGGCCAGGGTATGGGCACGGTGCTGACGCAGATCGTCTGCCAGACCCTGGATGAAGGGCTGGAGCGGGTAGAGTACCACCAGCCAAACACATCCCTGGCTCCCGATTCCGGAACTACATCCGGATCCAGGCAGACCCTGGTGACCGGAGAGGCGGCCAGAAGGGCGGCGGCAGACCTAAAGGTACTGCTTAATGAGGCCGGCGGTAACTGGGATGCTCTGGAAGGCCGTGAGGTGTACGGTGAATATCTGGCAAAGACAGATAAGATGGGAACCCCGGTTCCCAACCCGGTATCCCATGTAGCCTACGGCTATGCAACCCAGGTCTGCATCCTTAATGAAGACGGAACCGTGAAAAAGATGGTGGCTGCCCACGATGTGGGAAAGGCGGTAAACCCAAAGAGCGTGGAAGGCCAGATTGAAGGCGGCGTGGTCATGGGACTGGGGTATGCCCTGACGGAACAGTATCCTTTAAAGAACTGTGTACCTTCCGCCAGATTCGGAACTCTGGGACTGTTCCGGGCAGATAAGACGCCGGATGTGGAGAGCATTATTGTGGAAAAGCCGGGGATCGGTCAGGCTTACGGGGCCATCGGGGTGGGAGAGATCACCTCGATTCCCACGGCGCCGGCGGTTCAGGGAGCCTATTACCGGTGGAACGGCGTATTTCAGACCTCCCTGCCATTAGAGGGGACGCCGTACAGCAGAAAGCGGTAATGCCAAAGGGTGCATGAAGGAAAAGCAGGAGGCCGGAAGATGAAGAGGATCATAAAAGGCGGCCGGGTAGTCTCCTCCCATGGTGTGAGGATAGCGGACATCCGGATCGAGGATGGAATCATAAAGGAAGTTGGAGAAATTTCTCAGCAGTTTTTTACGGAAGACTGCCAGGTGACGGATGCGTCCGGGATGCTTATCTTTCCCGGATTCATCGATGTTCACACACATTTTGATCTGCATGTGGCAGGGACGGTGACGGCGGATGACTTCTATACAGGAACGAAAGCGGCCATACTGGGAGGAACCACCACGATTGTGGATTTCGCTACCCAGTACCCGGGAGAGACCCTTATGGAGGGACTTTCCAACTGGCATAAAAAGGCCGATGGAAAATGTTCCTGTGATTACGGTTTCCACATGTCCATTACCGACTGGAACCCGGAGACCAGCAGGGAGATTGAAACAATGATGGAAGAAGGTGTCAGCACCTTCAAGCTTTACATGACTTATGATACCCAGGTGGATGACAAGACTATTTACCAGATCTTAAAGCGCCTGGATGAAGAGGGCGGCATGGCGGGAGTTCACTGTGAAAACAGCGGACTGATTGAGGCCCTTCAGGAGGAAGCGGTAAGCCAGGGACGGATGGGAGTTGCCAGTCATCCGGCCACCCGGCCTGCGGGAGCCGAGGCAGAGGCCATCTCCCGTCTTCTCCGCCTGGCAGAAGCGGCGGATGCGCCGGTGATGGTGGTGCATCTGACCTGTGAAGAAGGACTGAAGGAGATTCGGCGGGCAAGAAAGCGGGGCCAGGTGGTCTATGCAGAGACCTGTCCGCAGTACCTTCTGATGGATGACAGCCTTTATGAACTGCCTGGATTTGAGGGAGCGCGGTATGTGATCGCGCCGCCTCTCAGGAAGGTACGGGATCAGGAAGTCCTGTGGGAGGCCCTGGCATCGGGAGAGATTCAGACGGTTTCTACCGATCACTGCAGTTTTACCCTGGAGCAGAAGCGGCTGGGGGAGAGAGACTTCCGGAAAATTCCCGGCGGAATGCCAGGCGTAGAGACCAGAGGCGTCCTGATGTACAGTGAAGGCGTGGCTGCAGGGCGGATCCGTCCGGAGGATATGTGCCGCCTGCTGTCGGAAAATCCGGCAAGGCTTTACGGTATGTATCCGGAAAAGGGGGTGATCCGTCCGGGAAGCCAGGCGGATCTGGTGATCCTGAATCCGGAGGCGGAGACGGTAATCCGCGAAGCGGATCAGATCCAGAACGTGGATTATGCGCCATTTGAAGGACGTAAGGTAAAAGGCGTGATCCGGCAGGTGTATCTGCGGGGAGAACTGGCGGCGGAGAACGGCCGTGTGGTAAAGGAACTGGCTGGAAAGTATGTACACCGGAAAGTTCCGTCTGTACCTGTGCCGGTTCCGGCGGGAGATATGCAGGAGAAGCAGTAAAATGACAAAAAGCAGAATCAGATGAAAACGGTTGAGGAAACAGGCAGAAATTTCTTTAACCGGTTTGTCTGATTCTGTTTTTTTGCCGGAAATGGACCGGCTGCCATGGCTGTACCAATCAAAATGGAGAGAATTTACAATTTGTCATAGATTTTATTGGCGAAATGATGTATTCTTAAGAAAAGGAGGGCGAGTGTGTGAGTGAAGAAAAAACTGTATTCTGCAGAGGCGGAGGCTGTACGGCAAAGCTTGGGCCGGCGGCATTAAATAAAGTGCTGGAGAAACTCCCGAAGCAGGAGGATCCCAATTTGCTGGTGGGATTCGGCGGCTGCGATGACGGAGCTGTGTACCGTCTTGGGGATGATCTGGCTATTGTACAGACTCTGGATTTTTTTCCGCCAATGGTGGAAGATCCCCATCTGTTCGGGCAGATTGCAGCGGCCAATGCCTTAAGTGATGTGTATGCTATGGGAGGCCAGGTAAAGACGGCGCTGAATATCGTCTGCTTTCCTGAAACTATGGATTTAAATATCCTGGGAAAGATTCTTCTGGGAGGAAGCGAGAAGGTGCAGGAGGCCGGCGGCGTTCTGGCCGGCGGCCATTCGATTGCTGATTCCGATGTAAAATACGGTCTTTCTGTGACGGGAGTCGTTCACCCGGACCAGATCTGGAGCAATGAAGGCTGTCAGGAGGGTGATGTGCTGATCCTGACAAAGCCTTTGGGCGTAGGACTGGTGTGTACGGCTGCAAGGATGAACGCGGCGGCAGAAAAGGACATGGAACTAGCGGTCCGCTCGATGACAACATTAAATAAATACGGGGCGGAAATCCTGAAAAAATATCGGATACACGGCTGTACGGATGTAACCGGATTTGGTTTTCTGGCACATTTATGTGAGATGGTGGGAGAAAGGTATACGGCTTTTGTAGATCAGGCGGCTGTTCCTTTTATTCCGGGCTGTCCCGGTTATGTGGAAGAGTTTTATCTGACGGCGGCTGCCCAGAGAAACCGGAACCATGTGCAGGAGAAAGTGAAGTTTGGGAACGTTTCTTTTGCCATGGAAGAAATTCTTTTCGATCCTCAGACTTCCGGAGGACTTTTGGCAAGTGTGGCGGCAGCAGACGGCCCGGCGGCTCTGGAGGAGATCCGGAAGCTGGGACTTCCCTGCGGTATCGTGGGGCGGATCGGAAAAAGAGAAGGCCGTCTGGCGGCAGTTGTGGAATAAAAAGAAAGGATGCATAGAATGGAAGAAAAAAGATCAATGATTCAGTTGGATAAAAGGGGATGCCCCTGTCCGATCCCTGTGGTGGAGGCGAAAAAGGCACTGGAATCGGCGGAAGCCGGCACCTGGGTGGAGGTTTTGGTAGACAATGCCATTGCGGTTCAGAACCTGCGGAAGCTGGCTTCACACAAAGGGCTTAAGGCGGAAGATGAAAAGCGCAGCCAGCAGGAGTACGCGGTGCGGATTCAGGCAGCAGGGAAAGCGTTGTCTTCAAAGGAAAGTGCGGAAAATCTGGCAGCGGGAAAGCGCGCCGGGGATGAGGATCTGCCGGAACTGGAAAGCTGTCAGATGACTGCAGAGCCGGCAGATGAAAAAAGTACCATTGAGAAGGGAACGATCCTGGCGGTGGGGTCGGATCAGATGGGCCAGGGAGATGAAAAACTGGGGCATATGCTGATGAAGTCTTTTATTTACGCAGTGACGAAGCAGGATTTCCTTCCGGAAACCATTCTTTTTTTTAATGGCGGAGCTCGAATATCCTGTGAGGGGTCGGAATCCCTGGAGGATCTTCGTGAATTGGAAAATGCAGGCTGTCAGATTCTTACCTGCGGCACCTGCCTGGATTTTTACGGGCTGAAAGAAAAGCTGGCAGTGGGGCAGGTGACCAACATGTACGAGATCGTGGAGCAGATGATGGGGGCCAAAAAGACCATCCGTCTTTGACAGGACGGCCTGCAGGGAAGAAAATTGCTGAAAGGAAACAGGAGAGTACAGAATATGTGGAGTCGAAAAAAGCAGCTGATCATTGTCCGGGGCGGCGGCGATATCGCCACGGGAACCATACACAGACTTCACCGGTGCGGTTATCCGGTGATGGTTTTGGAGACGGGGTATCCTTCGGCCATCCGGAGACAGGTGGCTTTTTCTGAGGCCGTTTATGATGGAACCAGCCAGGTGGAAGGAACGGTGTGCGTCCGGGTGAAGGATTTCGGGGAAGCGAAGAAGGTTCTGAAAGAGGGCGATGTGCCTCTGATGGTAGATCCGGACTGCCAGGTGTTAAAGGAAGTCCGCCCCTGGGCTTTGGTTGATGCAATTTTAGCCAAGAAGAACCTGGGAACCAACCGGCAGATGGCAGATAAGACCATAGCCCTGGGCCCCGGCTTTTATGCAGGGCGGGACGTGGATCTGGTGGTGGAAACCATGCGGGGCCATAACCTGGGCCGTCTTATCGGAAATGGAGAGGCGCAGGCCAATACCGGCGTTCCGGGCGTCATTGCCGGATATGGAAAGGAGCGCGTGATCCACAGCCCGGCGGGAGGGATCCTCCTGGATAAGGTTCATATCGGAGATAAGGTAAAAAAGGGACAGACCATAGCCGTTATTGTAACTGGTCAGGGGGAAGTGGCGGTGGAGGCGACTCTGGATGGACTGGTGCGAGGGCTGATCCGGCCGGGATATCCGGTGACGAAAGGGCTTAAGATTGCCGATATTGATCCCCGGGAAAGTGAGTTTGAAAACTGCTTTACCATATCAGACAAAGCCAGGTGCATTGCCGGTTCGGTGCTGGAGGGACTTCTTTATCTGGAGGCGAAACAGGAATGGACATGATTTATCTGGACAGCAGTGCCACAAGCTTTTATCGTCCGCCCCAGGTGGCGGAAGCAGTGGCCGGAGCTATCCGGACCATGGGAAACTGCGGGCGCGGTGTCCACCAGGCATCCATGGAAAGCGCCCGGGTGATTTTTGAGGCCAGACAGCTGGCGGACCGGCTTTTTGATGGCTATGGCCCGGAGCAGACGGCTTTTACGGCGAATGCCACAGCAAGCCTGAATATAGCGATTAAGGGTCTTTTTGGGCCGGGAGACCGTGTGGTGACTACTGTCCTTGAACATAACAGCGTCCTTCGGCCGCTCTATGAACTGGAGCAGGCAGGGACAGTGGTGGAGCGGATCGGTTGTCTGGGACAGGAGAGCAGCGCTGCAGAAGAGAAGTGCCGGGGAATTCTGGATATGGAAGCGCTTCACCGGGCTGTCCGGCCGGGGGTGAAGGGCGTGGTGGTAACCCATACTTCGAATCTTACGGGAAATGTGCAGGATATCCGTACCATTGGCAGGTGGTGCCGCCAGGCGGGAGCACTGTTTGTGGTGGATGCGTCCCAGAGCGGCGGTATCCTTCCCATCTCCATGAAGGAGGATTTCATCGATGTGCTGTGCTTTACCGGCCATAAGGGGCTTATGGGTCCCCAAGGGACGGGAGGAATTTGTGTGAAAAAGGGTCTTTCTATCCGGCCTCTTCTTACCGGAGGAAGCGGCATTAAGACTTACTCAAAAACCCACCCCGCCTCCATGCCGGAGGCGCTGGAGGCGGGAACCTTGAACGGACACGGGATCGCCGGGCTTCGGGCAGCGCTTCTCTGGCTGGAGGAGAATGGAGGCACGAAAGGGGCATATGCGAAGGAGCGGGTTCTGGCAGAGGCCTTTTATGAGGGCGTAAAGAAGATACCTGGAATCCGCCTTTACGGTGATTATGAAAGCAGTCTGCGCGCACCCATTGTCACTTTGAATCTGGGAGACGCAGATTCTGCCGAAGTCAGCGACTGGCTGGCCTGGGAGCATGGGATATACACCCGTGCCGGCGGTCACTGCGCCCCTCTGATGCATGAGGCTCTGGGAACCAGGAATCAGGGGGCGGTACGCTTCAGCTTCAGCCGGTTCAATACCATGGAACAGGTGGAGCAGGCGATACAGGCGCTGCAGGAATGGTGAGCGGCCGGCGCATGATGGTTTATTCTGCATTGACTGCCGTCACGGACCATGGAGTTAAGGTAAGGACAAGATCCAGGCATCCGGAATGATCTGCCTTTGCGGTCTCTGTTTTCAGGGCAGAGGCGTGGGCCTTGAGAAGGCGGCACTGTTCAGCGGACAGGTTTGCCGGGCAGCCCATTTCCTTCCACAGCCAGGCGGCATTGCCGTTTCGGGAATCCAGGGTCTTAATAAGCACAGTCTGACCGGGGGTAAGGCCCTGGAAATGAAGAGAAAGAGTCTTTGCCGTTCCGGTATTCTGAATCTTTTCGGCGCTGTCATGGTCCGGGTAGACGGACATGGGCAGGGCCGAGGGGACCTCTTCCGGATAATGGTAGAACAGGCCCCGCAGACGCCCGGCATCATCCTTTGTGATAATGTAATCTTCTCCCTTTTCCAGAAGCGTATCCCCCAGCTGATGCAGCATGGAGTAAGCGTGGTAGGAGGGCTTTGGGATGCCGTGTATGGTCTGGAGACCGAATCCTCCGTGAAAGGCTTCGGGAGCCGGACCTTCTTCTTCGAAAATATCGGTAAATACCCAGTAGGAAAGGGAGTGGGCCAGGCCGATGCAGTCCACATTGCACTTGATAATGTAGGCAGCTTCCGGAAGGAAATCATGGGCATAGTCTCTGGAGGATGGACTGGAACTCCATTCCGTAAGATGGATTTCTATGTCTGGGAAGGCACTGTTTTTCACCAGGTCCCGGATCCAGGTAAGATCCATAAGTGTGGACCGGAGACAGCGGGAGCGGCCGCGTGTCATAGGCGTGCCGTCAGGGGCAGTCTGTCCGTCCAGGGCAAAGTCTGTGGGATAGGGATGGGCAGAGAGAAAGTCCAGGGGAAGCTTATTTTTCCGGCAGAAATCCAGAAATTCTTCCAGCCAGACCCCTTTCCATTCCAAGCTCTGGAGATCTTCGGTTTTAAAGGTCAGATGGCGGGAGACATCCTCCGTCTCTCCGGCAAAACGGTCATCAGGAACGAAATTGCTGGTGGCGGGACCGCCTACGCGCAGGGCGGGGTCCAGGTTTTTTATGGCTTTTGCGGATACTGCGTAGAGCTGGAAATACTGTGATTTTGTGCCGTCCCAGAAAGCATGCAGATTGGGCTCGTTCCAGATCTCAAAATACCAGGTCCGGACTTCTTCTTTTCCGTAGCGCCGGATCCAATGGGAGATCAGAGCAGTAAGGAGATCGGCCCAGGCATCATAGTCACGGGGAGGCGTCACATTCCCTTTCCACCAGAACTGAGTGCTTTCTCCGGAAGCCAGAAGGGAAGGCATAAAGCCAAATTCTGCGATGGGGCGGATTCCGATTTCCAGGAGACTGTCAAAAAGTGCGTCCACATAGGCGAAGTGGTATTGAAGGACGCCGTTTTTTATGCTGCAGATCCCCATTTCATCGCAGAGGAGGCCGTGAAAACGGATATAGCGGAAGCCGCAGTCAGCCACAGTGCGTGCAAGCTGTTTCTGCCAGTCTGCACGGAGGCCTTCTGCAGCTCTTCCTGCGCCGATGCAGCTGCTCCAGAAGTGATAGAGGGGTGTTCCTTGGGCGGACAGATCGAAGATTCTTTTTTCCATATGAGTTCTCCTTTTCCCTTTGAACGGGGATTTTTAATGCCGGACAGGCGGCATATATTTATGACTTTATTCTGCCGTAAGTATAGCAGAAATCAGGCGGGAATAGTTGTCAGCTTTTGGCACAAAACTGTCAGAAATTGCGCAGAGTGTCTGGTCGTGCAGAGACTGTGCGCGGCATCTGACGAGAAAAACAGTACGGATTGCCAAAAGGAGGTGATGGTGATATTTTACGAGCATGTAGGACAGGATTCCTTCTTTTATGAAGACCGGGATATTTTCTTTCCGGCCCATATTCACCGCCAGCTGGAAATTTTTTATCTTCTGGAAGGGGAGACAGAGATCCGGCTGGATCAGAAGCGATTCCTTGTGCATTCCGGAGAACTTTTGTGCGTCTTCCCCAACCAGATCCATTCTTATGAGAGCCATGGAAGCACGCGGTTTTATATCGGCCTTCTGAATCCCGCTGAATTAAGGGAAAATGGGGCAGTGTTTACCAAGCACCGCTGTTTAAGCCCGGTGCTTCCCATATCGGATTTTCATCCGGAACTGCTGCGCTGCATGGAAGCTGCGGCTTCTTTTTATAAGAAGGGCCAGGCCCTCAAAAGGCCGGGCAGATTTTTCGGATATATGAATGTGATTGCTGACATTCTGGCGGAAACCCTTTCTCTCGGTCTGCGGAAAGAGGGAGAGGAGGAGATTCTCTCTCAGGTCCTGCGCTGGATTCTGGAACATTACCGGGAGAAAATCACACAGGAACAGGTGGCCCGGGCTGTGGGAATCAGCCGTTTTACACTGTCCAGGCTGTTTGCAGAAAAGATGGAGTGTTCTTTTTTGGATTATCTTAACCGTCTCCGGGTAGAATGCAGCCTGGAACTTTTGCAGGATGGACACCTGACGGTAAATCAGGCAGGCGAGGCCTGCGGATTTCAAAGTGAAAGCAGTTTTTTTCGTCATTTTCGGCGCTGCATGGGGATGACGCCTCTTCAGTACCGGAAGGCCGGGCGGAGGGAAGCGACGGGAACTGCGCGTGTTTTAATTGAACCGAACTGCGTTATCCGTTATAATGAAAAGAAATGAAAGATGCCGGGGCGAAGGGACTGCCCCTGTATGATAAAAAATAACGGAGTATGAAAACCGGGCAGAGAACAGGAGGTATGACGGAATGAAGATCAGGAAGATGCAGCTTACAGGGATTACGGATCAGACAGAGCAGACTTATGAAAAGGAACACCGGGAAATTTCCAGAATGGCCGCAGCGGAGGGCATGGTGCTTTTAAAAAATGAGAATCAGATCCTCCCCCTTTCTCCGGGGAAGAAGATCGCCCTTTACGGGGCAGGCGCTTCTCATATGGTCAAAGGAGGGACCGGCTCCGGCGATGTAAATGAGCGAGCAGTGACGGGAATCTGCCAGGGGCTTGAGGAAGCCGGATACGAGATTACCACAAAGGCATGGATCGCGGAATACAATCAGATCTATCGCAGGGCCAGGGAAAGCTGGCGGGAGGAAATCTGGAAGAAGGCCGATGCCATGGAAGAAAACGGCCTTTCTGGCGGTATGTTTGATGCATACAGCACCACGCCCTTTTATCTCCCGGCCGGGCCCATGCCGGAAAAGACTCCGGCAGATACAGCCATCTATGTGCTCAGCCGCATTGCCGGTGAAGGAGCGGACCGGTGGAACCGGGAGGGAGATTACCAGCTATCCAAGGAGGAGCACCGGATTCTGCGGGCTGTCTGCCTGGAGTATGCACATGTGATCCTTCTGATCAATACAGGAGGCCTGGTGGAGCTTTCCTTTCTGGATGAATTTTCCAATATCGAGGGACTTTTATATATTGTACAGCCCGGCATGGAAGGCGGCCGCGCTGCGGCAGATGTGCTGTCGGGGAAGGTGACGCCAGGCGGGAAGCTTACGGATTCCTGGGCTTATTATTACGGAGATTATCCGAATTCTGCTTCTTTTTCCCATAACAATGGAAATGTGGAACAGGAGCGGTATGAAGAAGGAATTTATGTGGGCTACCGGTATTTTGATACCTTCCAGGTGCCGGTGCGCTACAGCTTCGGCTATGGCCTTTCCTATACGGATTTTTCTCTTAAGGTTATGGGAATAGAACATTTTGACCTGGGTACGGACCATCCGGAAATTGGGGTGAAAGTACAGGTGACCAATGCGGGGCAGCGGTTCTCCGGCCGGGAGGTGGTACAGGTGTACGTATCCTGTCCCCAGGGAAAGCTTCCCAAAGAATACCGCCGCCTGGCAGGTTTCCAGAAAACCCGTCTCTTAGCACCTGGTGAGATGGAAGAGGTGGTGATCCGTTTTTCCCTGGCCGGATTATCTTCCTACCGGGAAAGCCTTCCCGGATGGGTACTGGAGGAAGGAACCTATGGGATTTTCGTGGGAAGCAGCCTGGATTCTTCGGAATTCTGCGGTTCTCTGGAACTGTCGGAAGAGATCGTTCTGGAGCGGACCAGATCTGTCTGCCCCCTCAGGGAATCCCTTCAGGAGATTTGCCCCGATGAGGGCAAAATCCGGGAAAGGAGAAATGCCTGGAAAGTGGAAGAGCATCCGGTCATCCGTATTCAGCCTGCAGATGTGATCGGGAAAACGGACGTGTACGGAGACGGCACAGACAGAATTTCCGAAAAGGCCAGGGAATTTGCGGATGGCCTTTCTTTGGAGCAGCTGATTCTTTTGGCTACCGGCGATCCGGGAAAGGGCCAGGGGAGCAATCTGGGAAGCTCCGGATTCTCCGTCCCCGGTTCGGCAGCCCAGACCAGTTCCTGTGCCGAGGAGCAGGGCCTTGCCTCCATCGTTCTGGCAGACGGCCCGGCGGGGCTGCGGCTCAGCCGCTGGTATCCGGTGAAGGACGGGAGAGCAGAAAGCCTGCCCTTTGAAATGGCGTTGGAAAATGGTTTTTTATGCAGGGAGGAGATCGCGGCGTCCGGTGAGATCCGGTATCAGTACTGCACCGCCTTTCCGGTGGGCACTCTTCTGGCTCAGACCTGGGATCCGCAGATCCTTCGCCGGGTAGGAGAAGCCGTGGCGGAGGAGATGGACCGGTTCCAGATCACCCTGTGGCTGGCGCCCGGCATGAACATACACAGGAATCCCCTGTGTGGAAGAAATTTTGAATATTATTCTGAGGATCCGTACCTTACCGGCATGATGGCGGCGGCCATGACGGAGGGCGTCCAAAGCCGGAAGGGCTGCGGCGTAACGATTAAGCATTTTGCGTGCAATAACCAGGAAGATAATCGAAAGGGATCCGATTCCATCCTGTCGGAGCGAACTTTGCGGGAGATTTATCTGAAGGGATTTGAGATCGCCGTAAAGAAGGCCCGCCCCATGGCGCTGATGACCAGCTATAATAAAATCAACGGCGTCCATGCGGCCAACAGCTTTGATCTGTGCACCATGGCGGCCAGGTGTGAGTGGGGATTTGACGGCGTCATCATGACGGACTGGACCACCACCCATGACGGACCCCAGTGCACCGCGTCCGGCTGCATGCGGGCGGGGAATGACCTGGTAATGCCGGGAATTCCTCAGGACCATGAGAACATGCGCCGGGAGCTTAAGGAAGGAACACTTAAGGAAGAAGAGCTTAGGCGGAGTATCGGCCATCTGGCCGATGTGGTGTTCCGGTCGAACCGGTATGAGGAATAAGAGCACCGGAAGCGGCATCAAAAGCGGAATGGATCAAAAGCAGAAGCAGCAGTTGAATATAAAAAACGGAGGAGAATTTCATGAGGGAAATTGCGGCATCACAGATCACGGATGTGGTCGAGCGGCTGTGCATTGAGGCCTGCCAGTATCTGCCGGAGGACGTGAAGACGGCCATCCGGCAGTGCAGGAAGGAAGAAGACTGGGCCATCGCCCAGGGCGTTTTGGACAATATTATCGAAAACTTTGAGATCGCCGAGCGGGAGCAGGTGCCCATCTGCCAGGATACGGGGATGGCCTGCGTGTTTTTGGAAATCGGGCAGGATGTGCATATTATCGGAGGCGGTCTCAGAGAGGCCGTGGATGAAGGCGTGCGGAGAGGCTACGAAAACGGCTATCTGCGAAAGTCTGTGGTAAAAGATCCGGTGCGCCGGGGAAATACGGGAGATAATACGCCTGCTATGCTTTACACGGAGATCGTGCCGGGAGAGCAGATCCGTGTTACCGTGGCGCCCAAGGGGTTCGGAAGCGAAAACATGAGTGCGGTGCGGATGTTCAAGCCATCGGCCGGCATCGAGGGCATCAAGGATTTTATTCTGGAAACAGTGGAAGCGGCGGGGCCGAACCCCTGCCCGCCTATTGTCATCGGCGTGGGGATTGGAGGAACTTTTGATAAAGCGGCACTTCTGGCAAAGAAGGCTCTTCTGAGAGATCTTGGATCAAAGAATCCGGATCCCTATTACGCAGAACTGGAGGAGGAGATGCTTGAGAAGGTGAACTGCCTGGGCATCGGGCCCCAGGGATTCGGCGGACGGACCACGGCCATCGGTTTAAACATTGAGACACTGCCCACCCACATCGCAGGCATGCCCTGCGCCATCAACATTAACTGCCATGTGACACGGCATAAGACGGAGGTGATATAAATGGCGAGACGGATCCAGCTTCCCCTTACCAGGGAATTATCCAGAACCCTTCATGCGGGGGATCAGGTACTTTTATCCGGAACGATCTACACTTCACGGGATGCGGGCCATAAGCGGATGTGTGAGGCGCTGGCCCGGGGAGAGGAACTGCCCTTTGATCCCACGGATGCCACTATTTATTACGTAGGCCCTACTCCGGCGAAACCGGGGCAGGTCATCGGTTCTGCAGGCCCTACCACCAGCGGTCGAATGGACGCTTATGCGCCCCGGATGATGGAAGCAGGCGCCAGAGGAATGATCGGAAAAGGCGCCCGTCTGCCGGAGGTTATTGGCGCCATCCGGGAATATGAGGGAACGTATTTCGGCGCCATCGGCGGGGCCGGAGCCCTTTTGGCAAAATCCATTAAAAAATCCGAACTCATCGCCTATGAAGACCTGGGCGCAGAGGCCCTGCGCAGACTGGAGGTAGAGGATATGCCGTTAGTGGTTATCATCGACAGCCAGGGAAATAACCTGTATGAGAAAGGGCGGGAAGAGTACCTGCAGTGGACAGGACGACAGAATTAATCGGACATCGGCAGAAGGGAGGACGGCGTTATGGCAGTGAAATCCATTGATATTTTAAATATGCTTGTCTTTCAGTCACGAAAGAGAACGGATCCGGAGCATCGAAATGATAGTGAAAAGGGAAACGAAAAGAATGCAGGCGAAGCATTTCATCTGGATTTCGGCGATGGGATCAATGTTCTGATCGGAGAAAATGGTGTGGGGAAAACCACGATCCTCAAAATGATCTATGCCGCAGCAAAGAATTCAGAAAAAGGTGGATATTATTGTTAATGCATCTCTGCCTGAGACAAGAGAAATCCCGGAATCCATGAAAGGTATGTTACATGCGATCAGCAAAGTAATTGACGGAACGGTAGTTCTTGAGAAAGATTCTTTTTATGTGATAAAAAACGGAGGACAGAAAATTGAATTTTCTCTGGAAGCAGAAGGGCTTCGTAAGCTGGGGCTGCTCTGGAAACTGATCCGGAATGGTTTGCTGGAAAAAGGGACAATCCTTCTGTGGGATGAGCCGGAAGCAAACTTAAATCCTGAGATGTATCCGGTAGTTGCGGATGTTTTGCTGGAATTGCAAAAAAATGGCGTCCAGATTTTTGCGGCCACACACAGCTATAATTTTTCCAAGTATCTGGAGATACGGAGAACGAAAAAAGAACAGGTAATTTATCATAACCTCTATAAAGCGGATGATGGAATCGTGTGTGTGAAATCGGCATATCGGATGGAGGAACT
>DVKS01000224.1 GCA_018715905.1 Candidatus Caccovicinus merdipullorum
AAGCCCGGAAGAGGGATGTTTTGAGATTTTTATGTATGTCCCGCCTGCCGGAAGGCCAGAATAGCTGTAAAGACAGAGCAGAAGCCGTAAATCTGTACGATGGACGCCATATCATTATGCCAAAAGGCAACAAAGGAGGAGAAATTGAGTGAAAGAGTATTTATCCAGTGTTGAGGATGTTCTGAAGGAACAGAAATCGACCGAGGAAGGCCTTTCTCAGGCAGAAGCTTCCAAAAGGCTGGAGCAGGTCGGCCCCAACAAGCTGAAGGAAGGGAAAAAAGTTTCCCTGTTCCGGAAATTTCTGGATGAACTGGCAGACCCAATGATTATCATTCTGCTGGTGGCAGCAGCCATTTCCGGTGTAACAGCTTACTACGAAGGAGAATCTTTCGCGGATGTTATCATCATTCTGGTTGTGGTTATCATTAATGCGGTTCTGGGCGTATTCCAGGAAAGCAAGGCGGAAGCAGCTATTGCGGCCCTGCAGGAAATCGCGGCAGCTACCAGCAAGGTAATGCGTGACGGAAAGATGGTAACCTTAAAAAGCGAGGAGATCGTTCCTGGTGATATCGTTATTCTGGAAGCAGGCGATTCTGTACCTGCAGACGGCCGTATCATCGAGTGTGCCAGCATGAAGATCGAGGAGGCTGCGCTGACTGGAGAATCGGTTCCGGTTAACAAGCTGGTTAAGGTATTGAATCTGGACGGCGAAAAAGATGTTCCTCTCGGCGACCGGAAGAACATGATGTACATGGGTTCTACTGTTGTTTACGGCCGCGGCAAAGCGGTGATTACCGGAACCGGTATGAACACGGAGATGGGCAAGATTGCCACCGCCCTTTCTGAGGCAAAGGAAGAGGAAACACCTCTGCAGCTTAAACTGAACCAGTTAAGCAAGATCCTGACGGTTCTGGTTATCGGAATCTGTGTGATTATTTTTGCTGTAGGTTTGATCCGTGCAAACCTGTCTCCGGAAGGCATTACCGGCGACACCATCTTAAGCACTTTCATGGTTGCTGTTTCCCTGGCTGTAGCGGCTATTCCCGAAGGTCTGGCAGCAGTAGTAACCATTGTATTGTCCATCGGTGTTACCAACATGTCCAAGCGCAACGCCATTATCCGGAAGCTGACGGCGGTAGAAACTCTGGGATGTACGCAGATTATCTGTTCGGATAAGACCGGTACTCTGACTCAGAACAAGATGACCGTAGTTGAGCATTTTGCTGATGATGAGAAGATGCTGGAGACGGCCATGGCTCTTTGCTCCGATGCGGAGATTGACCCGGATACCAAGGAAGCTGTAGGTGAGCCTACCGAGTGCGCACTGGTAAATGATGCCAACAAAAACGGCATGCCCAAGCCTGCTTTAAAGGAAGCTTACGTACGTGTAGGCGAAGCGCCTTTCGACTCTATGCGTAAGATGATGTCCACCGTGCATGAGACCAAGGAGCATCAGATCATCCAGTTCACCAAGGGTGCTCCGGATGAAGTGCTGAAGCGCTGTACGAAGGCTCTGGTTAAGGGCGAGATCGTTCCTCTTACTGAAGAAATCAGAAAGAGCATCCTGGATGCCAACAAGGCTATGGCTGACCGTGCGCTCCGTGTACTCTGCGGTTCTATGCGTCAGTGGGATGCCATTCCTGAAAACTTTGAGCCGGAGTGTCTGGAGCAGGATCTGGTATATATTGGTCTTTCCGGAATGATCGACCCGGTTCGTCCCGAGGTTAAGCCGGCGATTGCAGAGTGCCGTGAGGCAGGCATCCGCCCGATCATGATTACCGGCGACCACAAGGATACGGCAGCTGCCATTGCCATGGAGTTAGGCATCATCGACAGCCCCGACCAGGCCATTACCGGCGCACAGTTAAATGATATGGATGATGCGGAATTTGCCCGCAATATCGAGAAGTATTCCGTATATGCTCGCGTTCAGCCGGAGCATAAGGTGCGGATCGTAAATGGCTGGAAGGCCAAGGGCATGATCACTGCAATGACCGGAGACGGTGTAAACGATGCGCCTTCCATTAAGAGTGCAGATATCGGTATCGGTATGGGTATTACCGGTACGGATGTTACCAAGAATGTAGCAGACATGGTTCTTGCAGATGATAACTTTGCAACCATCGTATCGGCTGTAGAAGAAGGCCGCCGGATCTATGCAAACATCCGGAAGGCAATCCAGTTCCTTCTGGCATCCAACCTGTCTGAGGTGCTGTCTATCTTCTTTGCAACCCTGATCGGATTTACCATCCTGGAGCCGGTACACCTTCTGTGGATCAACCTGATCACCGACTGCTTCCCGGCACTGGCTCTTGGTCTGGAAAAGAGCGAGGCTGACAGCATGAAGCAGCCGCCCAGAGATCCCAAGGAAGGCATTTTTGCCGGCGGTATGGGCTTTGACGTATTCTTCCAGGGCTTTATCGTAACGATCCTGGTTATGGTTTCTTACCTGATCGGACACCGGATCGAGAGCGGTGTCTGGGAGTTCGTAAACAGCCCGGATGGAACAACTATGGCATTCCTTACCCTGTCCATGGTTGAGATCTTCCACTCTCTGAATATGAGAAGCCGCCGCGGTTCTATCTTTAAGTTAAAGACCCAGAACAAGGTGCTGTTCGGCGCTATGATCGTATCTCTGATACTGACTACTGCAGTAATTGAGGTTCCCTTCCTGTCTGCAGCATTTGAGTTTACTCCCATTGACCTGGAAGAGTATGCAATTGCTCTGCTCCTTGCAGTGCTGATCATCCCGATCATGGAGATCGTGAAGTTTGTTCAGAGAAAACTTGGAGTTTAATAGTATATCTTAAATAAAGAACTGCTGTTTTGCCCTGAAAGTCCGCCGCCGGATAGGCGGCATGCATTCAGGGATGCCAAATGCGCCGTCAGACTTTTATGGGATGGCCGGAGCGCCGCCCGCCGGCGCATGATGGTTTATAAAAAGGCAGCGGATCAGCTTGTGAAATCTGGCTGATTCGCTGCCTTTTTACTGTATGGAAGCCGGGTGCGGCCCGCCCCAGGCGGAAAACCAGGGCGGACAGGTTTTAACGGCTCTGTACCTGCGCCTTCTTAGAAAGGCTTAAATAAATAAGATAGAAACATACCATGCACACCGGAAGGATCAGGAAGCTGCTCCGGTATCCTATGGAGTCGCATAAAACTCCGAAGAGGAGATTAAACAGGATATCCGCAATGGTAGCCACGCTGATGATGGCGCCGGTCCGTGTAGCAGCCACCGATGCCGGGTAAAGTTCCTGGAAGAACAGGATAATGGTGGGATACAGCACGGAAATGGCGAATCCGGAAATACCCACAAGGAAGATGCCGGATGCGCCAAGGATGATGCCTGCGCAAAAGAGCAGGGTTCCGATGCCGCCGAAAATGCGGATGCTCTTTATGGTTCCCAGCTTCTGTACGGCAGGAGCGAATACCAGCCGCCCGATGGTCATGCCGCCCCAGAAGATGGACAGGCACAGGGAGGCGCGCTCCGAATCCATGGAAAATGCCGAGATGCAGTAAGAGAGGAACCAGTTCATGATTCCGTGCTCGCCGATAAAGTAGCAGCCCAGCATGGCTGCCAGCAGCCAGAACATGGCGGGAGCAGGGCTGGATTTTTCGGAAACAGCGCCGGTTCCCTGCAGGGCGCCGGATTTTCCGGCAGGATCTTTCCCGGTGCTTTTTCCGGAAGAATTGCTGTCACGGGCTTCGGCGATTTCTTTCCATCCGGGAAGCTTCACATTTAAAAACAGCAGGACGGCGATGATACCGATCACGAAAAGCACGGCGTTTATCATCTTCCATCCGGAGTAGCTGAAGGCATACCGGCCTAAAAGAAGCTGGCTGCCGCTGGTTCCGATTCCCTGAATAAAGAAAAATACGTTTACCATCAGGCCCGCATAGCCTGCGCAGACCATGGGAGTCAGAATATTGATGGTGGTATTTAACAGGGTGGAAGCGCCCAGGGCCAGGAACATGGAAATCAGGATAAATATGTACTGGTCTGTAAACAGGTTAACAGCCAGGGCAAGCATCCAGATTCCTATTATAGATAAAGTAACTTTTTTTCGGTCGAAGGTATCCAGAAGCTTTCCGCCCAGACTTAAAAACAGAAGGTTGCCCACGTAGCTGATGGTGACGATCAGCGACAGCTGGCTGTCGCTTAATGCATAGCGATCCTGGAATACCGGCGCGAAAATTCCGCGCAGGGAGTCGTTGGAGCCAAGGCCCAGCATCAGGACCGCGAAGCAGAGGATTGGAATAATGATTCGTTTTCCTTTCATAACAGAAACAGTCTCCTTTTTATGGTTCTTATTCTTTCCTTAGAGTATACCTGTTTTTCAAAACAAAAACTATGCATAATTTGCACAATGAGGAAATATATATTGTATTTTTTGCTTCATTATCAATAGGAGAGGGGGAATTTGGAAAGAAAAGAGATTTGCCGGAACAGAAAGGGAAAATTGAGGCGAGATATAGGCTTTTTTGCTGCACATAAAAGGGGAAAAAACATCTTTTCCGGCATAATTCATAATGAAAAAGCAAAAAATGCAATGATTTTCCTTTTAGACAAACAAAAAATGCATAGATTTACGGGGCTGAATTGTGTAATATAATAGACACCGGAGGCAATACAGCTGTATATGCAACCTCGAATGAAACAAGAAAAATAAGGAGAGGGCATGATGAAAAAAATGAACGAAGCAGCAGTGGCTAGAAAAGGAAAAGGCTTTGATACGCGCCAGGCATGGGCATTTGCTTTTTGTCTGCCGAATATCCTGTTTTTCCTTATTTTCTTTGTAGCACCTGCAATCGTGGGAGTGTGGTACTCCCTGACGAACTACAACGGATTTAAACAGATGGACTTTGTAGGACTGGATAACTACATTCGGTTATTCCAGGATTCTGATTTTTACAGCACACTGTGGCGGACCGTGCTTTACAGCGTGGTTTCCGTTCCCATCGGATATATCGTATCCCTTGGATTCGGTATGCTGCTGTCATCAGAGAAGATTAAGGGCATTACGATTCTTCGTATCCTGATTTACTGGCCCATCCTGCTTTCCACTATTATGGTAGGTCTTACCTGGAGATGGATCTTCGGCGAGAGTTTCGGATTGATTAACTTCCTGTTAGACAGCGCCGGCCTTCCGCAGATTCACTGGGCGACCGATTCTACAGCAGCGTTTATTACTACCATTATTGCCGGCACCTGGTCTGGATGCGGTACCAATATGCTGATTTTCATCGGCGCCCTGAAGCAGATTTCCACAGAGCTTGTGGAAGCAGCTACTTTGGATGGTGCAAACAAATGGCAGGTGTTCTGGAATATTACTTTGCCTCACTTAAAACCGGTATCCTTCATGGTAATCATTCTTTCCATAATCGGTTCGTTTAAGGTCTTCGCTATGGTACAGACCTTGACCAACGGCGGACCAGGTACAGCGACGACTTACATGATCCAGTACATTTATACCACCGGCTTTACCAGAAACCGGGTAGGCTACGCAAGTGCGGTATCCATGGTACTGTTTGTCATCCTGTTAATCCTGTCCTTTGTTCAGACGAAGATCAGCGATAAGGCATCTGATTAAGGAGGAAGAAGAATGAAGAAAGTAAAAGGTGTAGCAGTACACGTATTATTATTTGCTCTTGCGTTTATCTGGATTTTTCCAGTGATCTGGCTGGTGCTCAGCTCCTTTAAAGATGGTTCGGAACTGTTTACCTATCCCTTAACCATTTTGCCGGAGCACTTTACTCTGGACAATTATAAGACAGCCTGGGAGCAGTTTGACTTAATGCTTTATACAGGAAATACCGCGTTTATTACGGTTGTGGCTACCGTTATTACGGTAATTATGAGCAGTATGTGCGGCTACGGACTTGCAAAATACAATTATAAATGGCTGAATGTGCTGTTCCTTTGCCTGCTGGCTACCACAATGCTGCCCACAGAGGTAATCATGAGCCCCAGCTTTACCGTTTTGAACGCACTGGGACTTTACAACAGCCTTTGGGGATGTATTATTCCTACAGTAGGAACCATGACTGGCGTATTCTTAATGAGACAGTTCTTTATCTCCGTTCCCAACGAACTGATGGAGTCTGCCAGAATTGACGGTGCCAGTGAAGGGCAGATCTTTACCCGGATCATGTTCCCCATCTGCCGTCCGCAGATTGCTATTCTGGCAATTTTCAGCTTCCAGTGGAGATGGAACGATTATATCTGGCCCCTGCTTGCATTAAGCGATCCGAAAAAATATACTCTGCAGCTGGCTCTGCGTACCTTATCCGGCGCGGAGGCGGTAAACTGGACGGTTCTGCTTTCCACAGCAGTGCTGACCATGATCCCGATCCTGATCGTATTTATTATCTTCAACAAACAGATCATGAATGCAAACATGTCGTCCGGCGTTAAGGGCTGATATGTGCAAATAAAAAGGAGGAAAAGAAGAATGAAAAAAGTGGCTTATGGAAAAAAATGGAAAATGGCTCTTGGAACAGCCTGCCTGACAGTAGCAGGAATGGCTGCCCTGACCGGGTGCAGCGGTTCCTCTTCCAGCAGTACCAGCAGTGACGGAACGGTAGAACTGGAAATCCTGCTGGCTGATGATACCCTGGAGGGCGGCGCTATGCAGGCTATGGTTGACAAGTTCAACGAAGAACATGCAGACCAGGGCGTTCAGGCTTATGTAAATGAGATTGCTTATGCAGATATGGAGACCCAGATCAAAAACCGTGCACAGGCCGGAAATCTGCCCGCTCTCTGCAAAATGTCCAATTTTGATACTTATGTAGATTATGTTCTGCCTCTGGATGACACTTCTCTGGATCCGGAGATGTTTAACCGCAGCGGCGTAAGAGACGGCAAGTTAATGGCTACCGATATCAATGACACTGCTGTAGGTATGATTATCAACAAGACTGCGTTTGATGCAGCAGGTGTTTCTTATCCCACTACAGAGGAAGAGCGCTGGACCTGGGATGAGTTTGTGGCAGCAGTTAAGGAAGTAGATGAGAAGAATGAGAGCATTACCACCCCCTTCGTTATCGACCATTCTCAGCAGCGTTCCGGCACCGTTTTGTATCATTTCGGCATGCAGTATTTTGATCCGGAAGATTCCACCCATATTGTATTCCGCAGTGAAGATACAAAGAGAGGCATTGAGTTCTTCCTGTCCATGTTCGAGGACGGCGGAATCTCCAGACCTTCCATCGGAACCGGTGCGGAGAATGCACAGGACGTATTTAAGACCGGTACGGTAGCTGCACATCTGGCAGGAAACTGGGTAATTACTGACTACACGGACAACATCACTGATTTTGAGTGGACTCCTGTTCTGATGCCTTATGAGAAAGAGAAATCCACCTCTTTAGGAGGAAACTGGTTCTACGCATTTGACGGCACCGGCGTTGAAGAAGAAGCAAAGGATTTCCTGGAGTGGTTCTATCAGCCTGAGAACTATGCGCTGTACTGCGAGACCGGCAACTATCTGCCTGGCACTAACAACGTAGAAGTTACTTACGATGTACCTGGCCTGGACATCTTCAACATGGAGATTGCAGCCAGCTGGGATCAGCCGCAGTATGATACAGAAGTAACCGAGCAGGAGCACAGCGGCGAGAGTGCAGGAAATGCTTTAAGAGATGCGTTAGACCGTGCGATTGCAGGAGAACTGGATGCAGACGGCGTAATGGATTACGTAGTTAAGCAGCATCTGGACAGCCTTACCGGTCTGCATGAGTAATTTCTATAATTTAAGTGAATATTGACAGATGAACAGGGGGTGTGGCAATTAGGCTTTCACTCGGTTTCCATACCGGGCCTCAAGCTTTTGCCATGCCCCTTTGTGTACCTGAAAAACGTAAATAAAAGAGGACGAAATGGAAATGGAACTGACATATGAAATCCGGAAGGGAGATACCATAAGCCGCTGGAATCTGACTGGAATGCAGCGGGAACCCTACCGGTCTCCGAAAAAAACTTTTGATGCTCCGGTAAATATGGAAGAATCTTACGTACAGGTGGTATATCCGGTGCGTGAGGCATTCTGGAAGGAGGAGCGCATAAAGAAAGCGGCCCGTTATGACGGTGAATATGAGTTTTTATACTTTCCTTTTGAAAACAACCGTGTGGATCTGTCTACGTTTATCCATACGCCCCACTACATATCAGTAAACGGAAAGGCCGGTCTGCGGACCCAAAGGGGCGGCAGATATCCCTTCCGGCTTTGTACCTGCGGCGGAGTGAAGATCTGGGTAAATGGAAAAGAGCAGGCTCTCTTTGCGCCTTATACCAGAAACATTCCGGGAAATACCCGGATTGAACTGGAACTGGAGGAAGGCGACAACGAGATTAAGGTGTATGCAGATGAACTGGCGGAGCGGGATGTATTCTTTTACTTCGAACTTCGCTATGAAGGTGATATGCCTCTGACGGGAACGGCAGAGACCAAGGAGGATCCGGAAGAGATCCTCAGGACGGAGGCGTTTTTAAGAAGCTGCTGGTTTGAGAAAGACATGTATACTGACGGCCAGGTAAAGCTTTTTTATGACAGGAGATTTTTAAAAGAGGATACGCCGGTTTTCATTACCATGCGTCCTTTCGGAACGGGAATGCAGCCTGGAGATGTAGAATATGTGGAGAGGACGGCAAAGAAAGAGGCGGATTGCCTTGTGATGACGGACACGAAGGAAAGTCCCATCCGCATATCCAGAGTGTCTGTGTGCTGCAAAGTGGGACAATATATGATTCCGCGGAACCTTTTCGTGGGAATCATCCCTAAAGAGCGGATCTCTCCTGCGCCGGCAGCATCCATAGGAGAGCGGAAGAAACAGGCTCTGCAGTTTTTAGCGGAGCATGGGGAGCCGGGATTTCCCAAGGTGATCAGCATCCTGGAGACCTGCGGCTGCTTTACACAGGAAGCGGAAAAGAGTTTTGATATGGCCTGCAGAAAGATCGAGGCTCATGAGGACTGTGCCGATTTCAGCCTGACGCCATTTTCCCTTTTAAAGACCCGTTATTCCCATCTTCTTTCCAAGGAGAAAGAGGAACGGATCCGGAATATGGTCTTGAACTTCCGCTACTGGATCGATGAGCCGGGAGACGACGTGATGTGGTATTTCAGTGAGAATCACGCTTTCCTGTTCCATTGTTCCCAGTATCTGTGGGGCTGGCTGTATCCGGATGAGGTTTTCGCTGCCAGCGGACGGACCGGAAGAGAGCAGTATGCCATCGGAAAGAAGCGGGTGGAAGCATGGTTTGCAGATTTCTTTGCTTACGGTTTTGCAGAGTGGAATTCTGCCACCTATATTCCCATCGATCTGATCGGATTTTTCAGCCTGTACTTGAATGCGCCGGATGAGACCATAAAAGAGATGGCCAAAAGGGCGCTGGATGAAACCATGAAGCTGATTGCCTGGAATTCTTTTAAGGGTGTGATGAATACCACCTACGGGAGGACTTACGAGGAGAACATAAAGACCCGGATCCAGACAGAACCCAGTTTCGTGAACTGGATTTCCTACGGGGAAGGCTATGCCACCTGCTTTGGTAATGCATCCAGCCTTTATGCAGTCAGCGATTATGAACCGGAAGATTATGCCGGGGAGTGCCGGATGGAAGAGGAAGAAGGCGCGGTTTTATCTTACTGCCAGGGCATCGGCCAGGTGTCGGTGGATCTTTACCGCACCAGCCAGTATCTGACGGCCGGTGTGCGTCAGTTTAAGCCCTTCCGCCACGGCCACCAGCAGCATCTGATGCATGTGGTCTTTGGAAAGGAAAAACCGGCAGTCTTTTATGTGAATCATCCGGGTGAACGGCTTTTCAGCGGTGAGAACCGCCCCAGTTATTGGGCAGGAAACGGCACTATGCCCTGGATTGAGCGGTACCGGAACCTGACGGTAATGCTGTTTGACACGGATCAAGAAGAACTAGTTCACTGGATCCATGCCTATGCCCCTCTTTACGAGTATGATGAATCATCCTGTGAAGAGAACTGGTTCTTTGCCCGGTCAGGAGACGGCTACTTGGGCTGCTGGTTTTCCAATCCTTTTGCGGTGACGGAAAAGGGAGCCAATACGGGAAAAGAACTGATTTCCCAGGGCCTTACCCACGGCGTTGTGGTAAAATGCGGGTCAAAAGCGGAATTTGGAAGCTATGAAGCATTCCGGAAAGCCATGGGGGAGACAAAGATTTTCTGGGATGGAGGACGAAGCCTCTCTCTGGATGACTGCCAGTACGGAAAAATCCAGGCAGACGGAAATGATGGGTTCTGGGTAAACGGCGTTAGGCAGGAAAAAGAGACGAAAAAAGAGCTTATTCTTACAAAAGAGAAGCTGGTATCTTATAGTTAAAGGAGAAGCATATGTATAATATTCTGGAATACGGCGCCGCAGGAGACGGCGTCACCAATGACGGACCGGCCATTCAGAGGGCCATTGATGCCTGCAGCCAGGCAGGAGGCGGCCGGGTGCTTTTCCCGGGGGGCCGGGTTTATAACTCCGGCCAGGTGGCTCTTCGGTCCAACGTGGAAGTACACCTGGAAATGGGAGCTGTGTGGAAAGCCAGCAGCGATTTAAAAGATTACTGGCCTCTGCGGGAGATGCCCGGTGAGGATGACGGACGGGAAGGGGTTCCCTCCTATCTGAACTGCGAATACGCAGGGCGTCCTTATCTGGTATTTATCCACGCCTTTGATGCGGAAAATGTGTCGATTACCGGATTCGGTGTCATCGACGGAAACGAAAGCATTTTTTACGGGACGGACACCCGGTATCATATCGAAGGAAGCTTTTACCCGCGGGTACCGGTTCTTTTCCTGGAGGCGGTAAATCACCTGACCATCCGGGACATCCGCATTCAGGGAAGCGCTTTCTGGACTCTTCATATGGTGGGATGCGAGGATGTGCTGGTGGACGGCGTCCGGATTTTAAATAACCTGAGAATGGCAAACTGCGACGGCATCGATCCGGATCACTGCCGGAATGTACGCATTACCAATTGCCATGTGGAGTGCGGGGACGATGCCATTGTATTAAAGAACACAGCGGATCACATGCAGTACGGGCCTACGGAAAATGTGCTGATTGCCAACTGCACCCTGGTTTCCACCAGCGCGGGAATCAAATTCGGAACAGAGGGCGAGGACGATTTCCGGAATGTCTGCGTGACCAACTGCAGCATCTCCCGCAGCAACCGCGGTATTTCCCTTCAGATCCGGGACTGCGGAAATGTGGAAAATGTGATGTTTTCCAATATTACCATTGAAACCAGAAGATTCTCCTATCAGTGGTGGGGCAGAGCGGAGGCCATCAGCCTGACTGCTTCCGACCGGAAACCGGGGGTAAAGGCAGGAAAGATCCGGAATGTAACCTTCCGGGATATCCGCTGCCGGGGAGAGAACGGAATCTTCCTTATGGGAAGTTCCGATAACTGGATTGAAGATGTGGTATTTGAAAATGTTTCTGTGGCTCTGGAACGGAAATCAAAGTGGGACATCGAAGGGTACGATAAGAGACCCTGCCCCGGATCTATGGAGGACGGAATCATCCAGACAAAGATTTCCGGAGTTTATGGGGATTATATAAAGAATGTCCGTTTTTCCAATGTAACCGTGGAGCCATCGCAGGAGATCCTGCCGTATTATAAAGAAGAAAAAACATTCCTGCATGTACAGGATGTATCCGTTATATAGAACCTTAAAGCGGCGCATTTGGCGTCTTTGAACGAAAGGAGCAGAGGGAATGCAGCACACAGCATCAGAAATCAGCAGTCAGATGAAAAGATATCTGGGCAGCTTTGAAAAAGTATTGTACGAGGAGGATTCTCAGTTTCTGGACGGCATGAAGACAAAGAGTCTGGCAAATGATGATATCCGCCGGTACCAGTTCTGGGAGTGGACCCAGGGGGTAGGACTTTTCGGAGTCTGGAAACTTTACCGGGAAACCAAAGATGAACGGTATATGGATATCCTGATTAACTACTATGAGCGCCAGTTAAAGATCGGTCTTCCGGCCAAGAATGTAAATACGGTAACGCCTCTTTTAGCCATGTCTTATGTGGCGGAAGAAAAGAAGAATGATACCTATATGGATATCTGCAAAGAGTGGGCAAAGTGGATTTATGAAGATTTTCCACGCACCAGAGAAGGCGGCCTGCAGCATATCACTTCCGATTCTGTGAACGAAGGCGAACTCTGGGATGACACCTTGTTTATGACGGTGCTTTTCCTGGCTAATATGGGACGGATCCTGGGCGAGCAGAAGTATATTGACGAAGCGGAGTATCAGTTCCTTCTTCATGTTAAGTACCTGGCGGATAAAAAGACCGGACTGTGGTATCACGGCTGGACCTTCAAAGGCGACCATAATTTCGCCGGAGCCTTCTGGGGGCGCGGAAACTGCTGGGTGACAGCTGCAATTCCGGAATTCCTGGATATGGTGCCCTGTTCTCCAAGCGTGAAGAAGTTCCTGATCGGTGCATGGCACCGTCAGGTGGAAACTCTGATCCAGTATCAGGAAGACAATGGCATGTGGCACACTCTTGTAGACGACAAAGATTCCTATCTGGAAGCAAGTGCTACCTGCGGTTTTGCTTACGGAATCTTAAAGGGCGTCCGCATGGGATTTGGAGAGCCGGAATGGCAGCAAAAAGCACTGCTGGCTCTGGATCCCATCATGGAAGCAACGGATTCGGAAGGCGTGGTTCATCAGGTTTCTTACGGCACTCCTATGGGACGGGAGAGCAAGGACTTCTATAAGAACATTGAGTTAAAGCCCATGCCTTACGGACAGGCCATGGCTATGCTGTTCTTTATGGAAAGCCTGAAATTTATTCCCGGAGAAAACTAATCAAGGGAAAGTCTAGTTACAGTAAAGGAAGGAACGGATAATACAATTATGAAACGATATATGCAGCACCTGATCCGCGGTGCGGAGATCAGAACAGAACAGTTTATGAACAAACAGGACCGGGATCCCGCAAGCATCCAGTATGGGGGAATCCGGGGAGCGATCTGGGAGGCAAAGCCGACCATCTATGCGCTGACAGCGGCTGTGGCCGTGTACCTGAATCCGGACAGCCGTTTTTACGGAAATCCACAGCTGTGTGAGGCCATGGATCTGGCGCTGGATTTCGTAGGAAGAACCCAGAGAGAGGACGGAAGTTTTGACTACCCCTCCTGCAACTTCAAATCGGCGCCGGACACTGCCTTCTGCTTTAAGCGTCTTTACGCCGCCTGGCGCCTGATCAAAAAACGCGGCAGGGCAGAGGATGCGGGACTTGCCGTCATTGAGAAAAAGTACCTTGCCATTATGCACAGAGCCCTGGAGGCCATCTGCACCGGCGGTTTTCACACACCCAATCACCGCTGGGGCATTGCGGCAGCCCTTCTTCAGGGGGCAGACCTGTTTGCCGGCGAGCAGGAATTTGCTGCCCGGTTAAAGGCAAGAGCCGGACAGTATCTGGCTGAGGGCATTGACGGAGACGAGGACGGCGAGTACGCGGAGCGTTCCACCGGAAACTACAATGCAGTAGTGAACAATGCCATGATGGCCATGTACCAGGTGACCGGTGATGAGTCCTTCCTGGGATATGTGAAGCGGAACCTGTCCATGATGCTGACCTACATTGATCCGGATGATACCATCTTCACCCAGAATTCCACCAGACAGGACAAGGGAAAGAAGGAGTACCCGGACAAGTACTTCTATCAGTATCTGTACATGTGCAGCCGGGAAGAAAATCCGGTTTTCGACGGCGCTGCCCATAAGATCATCAAAGATAATATGGACCGGGGCGACCTGGCTCCGGACTGCCTTCATATTATTATGGCCAATGAAGAGATGGAGAATCACGAATTCACCCATTACGGTTTCCTGGAAACCTACCGGAAATTCTATCCTCATTCCGGCGTGCTGCGGGTGAAAAAGGAAGGCTACTCCTACACGGCTATCCGCGGAAAGAGCGCATTCCTTTTCTTCCAGGCAGGAGAGACGCGGACATATTTTAAGATCGGCGAAAGTTACTGTGATGTGAGGAATTTTATTCCTTCCGAGATTCAGGAAACGGAGGATGGCTGTATCCTGAAAGGGCAGGCAAAGGGCTGGTACTATCTTCCCTTTGAGACTGCGCCGGATACCAGCGACTGGTGGGCCATGGACCATACCAAGAGGGAGAAGCTCATCAGCAGCCACCTGGATCTTACGGTGACAGTAAAGGAACTTTCCGACGGACTGGAGCTTTCTGTAAAGACAGAGGGACTGGACCGGCTGCCCCTTCGTTTTGAAACCTGCATTCCTGCCGGCGCAGTACTGGAAAATTCTCATTTCTGGATGAAAGCTGCGGCTGGAGAAGGCATGATCCTGCGGGAAGGCGAGTTAAAGATCCACTGCGGAAACGAGAACCTGACATTAGGGCCTGGATTTGGCGAACACGAATTCCAGGGACATTATTCTGGAGAAGAACTTAATACAGATGGCTACACGGTCTACTGCAACGCCTATACCCCTGCAGAGAAGACCATTTATCTGAAAATCTTTTAATTCAAGGAGGAAATGGGATGTACCGTATCGGAATCGATCTGGGAGGAACCAATATTGCACTTGGGATTGCAGATGAGAATAAAAAAATTCTTCACAAGGCGTCAGAGCCTACCAACCTTCCGCGCAGCGCAGAAAGTCTGGCAGATGCCATTGCGGACCTGGTGATGGGGGAACTTGGAAAAGCCGGAATTTCGGAGGAAGAAGTGGAAGCGGCCGGAATCGGCATTCCCGGTACGGTAAATCCCGTGACCGGCGTAGTGGAATACGCCAATAACTTTGGATTTGTCAATGTTCCGCTAAAGGACCTGCTTCAGGAACGCCTGCCCTTTCCTCTTCACGCAGCCAACGATGCAAAAGCGGCGGCGTGGGGAGAGTATCTGGCAGGCGCCGGAGCCGGCTGCAGTTCCATGCTGATGATCACTCTGGGAACCGGTGTGGGCGGCGCCATGATCGTAAACGGCAGCTGCTTGGAAGGATACAATTATGCAGCAGGCGAGATCGGCCATATGGTGATCCGCCAGGGCGGAAAGCTGTGTACCTGCGGCAGGCGGGGCTGCCTGGAGGCCTACGCCTCCGCTTCGGCTCTGACGGAGCAGGCCAGGGAAGCGGCAGAAAAAAATCCGGATTCTCTCCTCTGGCAGAAGGCCGGGAAAGATCCGGATTCCATAAACGGAAGACTCTTTATGGATTGTGTAAAGGCCGGGGATGAGACCGCGCGGAAGGTATTTGATGAGTATCTGTCTTTCCTTGCAGAGGGGACAGCGAATCTGATCAATATCCTTCAGCCGGAACGTGTCTGCATCGGCGGAGGCTTAAGCGGAGCCGGGGAGGCCCTTCTGGCCCCCCTGCGAAAGCGGGTCAGCCCCATGCTTTATTCCAGAGATTCTGAAAGAAACGCCCAGATCGTGGCTGCCGTCCTTGGAAATGATGCAGGAATCATCGGCGCGGCTTTCTGGCAGGCTACTGATTGACCGAAGTAAGGGTTACATCTGTGCTGCTTTTCCGGGCCTCTGCCTTATAATCAGAAGGCGAGGTCTGGCAGAGCTTCCGGAATACCCGGTTAAATTGCGAGAAGCTGGAAAATCCGGTAGCTTCTGCAATCTGTGTGATCTTTTCGTTGGAGTTTAAGAGAAGATACTGGGCATTTTTTATTCTGGTCAGCTGGATGTACTGGACCACAGTATAGCCGGTTACTTCCTTAAACTGGTGGGACAGATAGTAAGGACTTATGTAAAAGGCGTCCGCCAGGGTGGTCAGGGAGATATCCTCACCGTAATGCTGATGGATATAGCTGGTGATGGAATAAATCTTCTCCTTGATGCCTCCTTCTGTGCTGGGGGTATAATGGTTCTGATCCTTTAAGGAATACAGAGTGAAAAGAAACTCCACAAACTTATTATGGATCATCAGGTTGCGGACTGCCGGATTTGTGGTCCGCTGGCTGATATCGGCAATGTCGTTAATGCTGGAGAACAGCAGATTCTGTTCTTCCCGGTGGAAGCGGAATACAGGGCAGGGGCTGTTGAAAACTGACAGGATCTCCTTATAGGCTCCCGGGAAGGACGGCATCTTCTGAGGAAAGAGAAAGCCGATGATGATCCGGTCGCTGGGCGTTCCCGGCGGATATTCAGACTGATGCAGCACCGAGGGAGCCAGAAGGACGATATCATTGGAAGCCAGATCGTATCGGGTTCCATTGACAAAGTGGTATGCCTTCGGGCTTAACAGGATCATCAGTTCATAAAAACTGTGAAAATGAGGGAAATCCATGTTCACTGAGTGACTCCTCTGGTCATAGTCAAAGTAGTAGCAGATGGAGGAGTCAAAAGAAAGTGCCTCGTCATTAATAATGATGGAAAATCCCTTTTCATAAAGAAGAGGGGAATTTGGGTAATATTTCATGGAAGAACCTCCTGACTGGCCGGACGTGTACTGCGGACCGGCTACCAATATTTAATCACGAAAAAGCAAAAAATGCAATGTAAGCAGGAGGAAAATATATGATTCAGTTTGGAATGCGTGCACACGATTTTTGCCAGCCTGGCCCTATGGAGGAGGTTTTTGAAAAACTGCATAAAGGCGGCATCCGCCATATTCAGCTGGCTCTGGAAAAATCGGTTTCTGATTATGACTTTTCGTTCGGAAATTATTCTGCCGGTCTCGGCCGCTATATCGGGGAACTTCTGCAGAAGAACCAGCTCCATGTAGCAGTTCTCGGATGCTACATTAACCCGGTGATTCCCGATGAAGCTTTAAGAATGGCTGAGGTGAACCGATTCATTGAGCGTCTTCGTTATGCAAAACGAATGGATGCCGATATGGTGGGAACGGAGACCGGACGCTACAGCCTGGATATGTCCGTGACACCAAAGACGGAGTCTAAGGAGTGCTACCGTCTTCTTCTGGACAGCTTTACCAGGATCGCAGAGGCGGCAGAGGCTCTGGGGGTTACGGTAGGTGTAGAAGGCGTTTTTGACCACACCCTTTCCAGCCCGGAAAAGATGAAGATGTTCCTGGACGATATTGCTTCTCCGTCTTTTGAGGTAATACTGGATGCGGCAAACCTGATTGCACCTTGGACCACAGAGCCGGATAAGCAGAATGCCATTATTGACAAGGCCTTTGAACTGTACGGCGATCGGATCTCCGTCCTTCACTTAAAGGATTGCGTATTCACGGAGGAAGGCGTCCAGTCCTGTACCCGCCCCGGAGAGGGACTTATCGTTTATGACAGCCTGATGAAGCATATCCGCAGCGAGAAAAAGCAGATCATCGGTCTTCTGGAGGAGTCGGATCCGGAGCATTACGCATCGGACTGCCGGTTCTTTGCAGAACAGTGCGGAAAATAAAAGTGACAGAGAAGGAAATTTTTTGAAGTAAGTTTTCTGCGGTTCTCGTTTTACCAGGTATAAGGAGGAAATAAAAGATGAAAAAGCAGGAGCAGAATCTGGAAGAGGACCGCAGCGTTTTCATAGAAGGTCAGGAAGAGGAAGAAACAGCAAACGGACAGAAGCCGGAAGATGACGAGGAATTTGACCGGGAAATGGCCCGCCTTATGGAGCCGGATCCGGAGGCGAATCACGGAAAAAAGAAAAAGAAGAAAGAGAAAAAGCCCTGGAGCCGCAGACGGAAGATTGTCACGGCAGCCGCTGCGGCTGCCGCTTTCCTGGTGATAAGGGGGATGGCAGGCGGAGGCGGTGAAACCGCTCCCCTGGTGGCAACACAGCCTCTGAGCTGCGGGTCGGTCCAGAACCGTCTGGCAGTAACCGGACCGGTATCCGGTACGGACAGTGTGGATGTGGTGTCAAACCTTCATGCAGAGGTAACGGAACTTCTGGTAAAAGAAGGCGATAAGGTGGAAAAGGACCAGCTTTTAGCCGTAATTGACAGCCAGGATCTGGAACGGGAGGTGCAGGTGGCACAGAATGCCTACGATCTTGCGGTGGCGGAAAAGGAACAGAGTGAACGGGAGGCGGAGCGCGGATATGCCAAGGCGCTCCAGGACTGTCAGGCAGCAAAAGACGCTCTGGATCGGACGGCAGCTTTAGTTCAGGCAGGAAGCGAAGCACCGGTTAATCTGGAGAATGCGCAGAATGCTTATGCCGATGCCCTGCGCCAGGTGGATTCCTACCGGGTGGAGAATGGAAAGGCTGTGGCAGATGAAACCTACAGCCTTCGCATCCAGAGTGCGGCCTATGAACTGGAGAAGAAGCAGAAGGATCTGGAAAATGCCCAGGTAAAAAGTCCGATTTCCGGAACGGTGGTGCGGGTGAATACAAAGGTAGGTCAGTTTGCAGACAAACCTGAGAATGAGGAACCTATGTTCATCATTGAGAATCTGGATCAGCTGGAACTGGAGATCCGGATCAGCGAGTATTCCATCGGCAAGGTGGAGGTGGGACAGACGGCGTCCATCAGTGCCGATATTCTGGACGGGAACACAGTGGAGGGCACTGTTGTTTCTATTTCCCCCACAGGAGAGGAGAAGGGAAACGGCTCTTCTGAACGGGTGATTCCCACCCGGATCTCCATTGATGATCCGGAAAGCGGTCTGATTGCGGGAATCACAGCTAGGGCGGAGATTATTCTGGAAGAAGCGGAAGATGCGCTGATCGTACCGGCGGCCGCGCTGCTGCAGAAAGAAGACGGCAGTTTGTACATACAGAAGGCAGAAAACGGAAAGGTTTCTCTGATTCCCGTGGACGTCGGTGTGGAGGGCGATGTAAACGTGGAGATCCTGCCTCTGGAAGAAGGAAGCTTAAAAGAAGGCGATCACATCCTGACTGCGGCGGATCCAGCCCTTTCTGATGGAGCAGCTGTGACGGAACTGCCCCAGGTCTAGGAAGGGAGGAACGCCATGAAACAGTGGAATCCGGCGCGGCTCCTTCCGGGAAGAAAGAAGCTGCCGCCTTATGTGACGGAAAATGTGACCGAAGAATTGATCCGCCTGGAAAATCTGGTAAAGATTTATGATACCGGTGCCATTAAAGTGCTGGGCTTAAAAAAGATCAATCTGACCATCCGGCGGGGAGAATTTGTGGCCATCATGGGCCAGTCCGGCTCGGGAAAATCCACGCTGATGAATATTCTGGGATGTCTGGACCGGCCTACCATGGGACATTATTATCTGGACGGCATTGATACGGCTGCGCTTACTCCAAATCAGCTGTCTGAAGTAAGAAACCGGAAGATCGGCTTTGTCTTTCAGTCCTTTAACTTAATTCCCAGGACTTCGGCCCTGCGGAATGTGGAACTTCCCATGACCTACGCCCATCGGCTCTCCAAAAAGGAGAGAAGAGAGCGGGCCATGGCGCTTCTGGAGCAGGTGGGTCTGGGAGCAAGAGCAGAACACATGCCCAATGAACTTTCCGGCGGCCAGCGCCAGAGGGTGGCTATTGCCAGAGCCCTTTCCAACGAGCCGCCGCTTATCCTGGCTGATGAGCCTACGGGAAACCTGGATACTGCTTCATCAGTGGAGATTATGGAGCTTTTCAGCCGCCTCCATGAAGGAGGCGCCACAGTGGTAGTTGTGACCCATGAGGAAGATATTGCTGCTTTTACGGAGCGGATCATCCGTTTCCGTGACGGCCAGATCATCAGTGATAAGCGGAATGGAGGGAAGGAAACATGCTCTTAGAAAATATGTCTATGGCCTTTTCGGCCATCCGTGCAAACAAAATGCGTTCCGTTCTTACCATGCTGGGGATCGTAATCGGCATTGGCTCTGTGATTTCCATCGTTTCCATCGGTGATACCATGCGGAATCTTTTTGCAGATCTTTATAAGGATGTGGGTGTAACCCAGGGATACGTGCAGGTGATGGAGTGGATGGTGGATGACTGGCGTCAGAGTGATATGTTTACTCTGGATGAAATGGAACGGGTAAAAGAAGTTTTCGAATCGGAGATCGCCTATATTGACAGCAGTGCGGCCGCCAGCGCAGATGCAGTCTTTGGAAGAACGAAGATTCCGTTTTCTTACAGCGGAATTGACTGGAATTATCAGGATGTTCAGCCTGTGACTATGGTTTACGGACGGTATCTGAACGAAGGAGACATTCTGGGAAGGCGTACCAGCGCCGTGATGGATGTAGAGAGTGCCCAGAAGCTTTTTGGAACGGAAAATGCGGTGGGAAAAGAATTCCGCACCACCATTTACGGTGAAGTCATGGATTTTACGGTGGTGGGTGTATACCGGAAGGAAATGAGCCCCTTTCAGAAACTGATGATGGGAAATACCGGCGACAGCGGTTCGGCCTTTATTCCTTATA
>DVKS01000225.1 GCA_018715905.1 Candidatus Caccovicinus merdipullorum
CGCTTTGGCGGGCCTCCGGATTTTAAATCCGGATCTGGACCGTCTTGAACGGCAGCTGAAGGATACTGGAGAAAAGAAAGTGCAGAAAAAGCCAGCGCCCAAAAAGGAACGGAGGCAAGGTATAGGATATGACGAATGGTAATGTGCAGAGAGAAAAGATTAAGGAGACGATTGCCGTAAAGAAAAAACGTCTGGATCTGTATTATAAACGGGAAGAAGAAATGCTGGATGGTGGAGTGCAGAGCTATGGGCAGGGTACCCGCAATCTTAGCCGGTATAATACGGATCTTGCCACGATTCGGAGCGCGATCAGCACACTGGAAGATGAAATCGAGAATCTGGAAGGTCTTCTGGAGGGAAAATCAAAGAGAAAGGCAGTCGGCGTAGTGATTCGTGACTGGTAGGAGGTTTACAGATGGATCAGGAACATAAGAAGACAAAAACAATGCCGGCGTCTGCCGGCGCTTTGCCGCGTCCGCAGAATAAGGGGTACAGCCAATCGGGAGCCAGCAGCACAAGGCGGGCGATGAAAGGGTTTTTAGCATCCAGCGGTGCTCCCCATGAAGATATTGACGATAATAACCATAAACTCCGCCAACGGGCCAGAGCATTATACATGGCTGCGCCTATTGCCACATCTGCTATTAAAACAAACCGAACAAATGTAATCGGCATTGGACTGATTCCCAAAAGCAGGATTAACCGGAGCGTACTGGGAATGACCCAGGAGCAGGCGGATGCATGGCAGGATCAAACAATGCAGGAATTTTCTCTTTGGGCAAATAATAAACGAGCATGCGATGCCATAGGAGTAAATGATTTCTATGGGATGCAGCAGCTTGCCCTTTCCTCCTGGCTGATCAGCGGAGATGTGTTTGCATTGGTGAAGCGATATCCAATAAAGCCTCTTACCCCGTATTCTTTGCGGCTCCATTTGATCGAAGCAGACCGGGTTTCCACACCGGTGTTGGGTGAAATCAGCCATATCCCTCTTCAAACAATGGGAAAATCGAAAGATGGAAATACCATTTATGACGGTGTGGAAGTCGATAAAAACGGAATGATTCAGGCGTATCACGTACGTAATACATATCCTTTTGAAATGACTACAGAAACCACAGAGTGGGTTAGGGTGCGGGCGTACGGAGACCGGACGGAACTTCCTAACATCCTGCATATTATGGACAGTGAGAGACCGGAACAGTATCGGGGGGTCAGTTATCTGGCACAGGTGATCGAACCGATCCTGCAGTTACGCAGATATACGGAAAGTGAACTGGTAGCGGCCATTGTGGAGAGTTTTTTTACCGCATTTGTTCTGACGGAAGGCAATGGGGATGATAATCCGATGAATGAAGTCGGAGGCAGCCAGGGAGAGGTCAGCAGAGATGAGAATGAATATGAGATGGGTCCTGGTACAGTTAACTTCCTGAAGAAGGGAGAAAGCGTGACTTTCGGGGATCCGAAGCGGCCAAACAGCGGATTTGAGATGTTTACAAAAGCGATTTCTGAGCAGATCGGAGCTGCTCTGGAGATTCCGGCGGATTTGCTGCTGAAATCATTTACAAAAAGCTACAGCGCCAGCCGGGCAGCTCTTTTGGAATCCTGGAAAGCATTTAAGATGCGCAGGCAGTGGTTTGTGCGGGATTTTTGCGATCCGGTTTATGAATTATGGATGGATGAGGCAGTTGCCAGGGGAAGAATTACAGCCCCTGGCTTTTTTTCGGATCCGGTGATACGGGCAGCATATCTGGGGTGTGAATGGATCGGTCCTTCTCAGGGGCAGCTTGATCCGATCAAAGAAATTAACGCAGAAGTTGCGGCAATCCGGGAAGGGATCACCACCAGAGAGCAGTCTACGATTCGGATAAACGGAGGACAGTGGGATTCCAATGTAGAACGGCTTATGCGTGAAAATGAAAAACTGGCCCAGGCAAATCAGCTGCTGGGGCCGGCAAAGGAGGTTTTGGACAATGAAACTGGAGCAGAAGATGACGAGAAAGAGTAATTTCCTGGCCGGAGCCAGAACAGAGGGGCAGGAAGGCAAAGTTAAGCGGTTTTGGAATATTGCCAGCACAGATGAAGATTCTGGGGAGATCATTCTTTACGGAGATGTGATGAGTCAGAAGCCGCGAAGTTTCTGGACGGGAGAGGAACGCCCGGGGTTGTACATTACGCCGGAGGGATTTTTAGAGGATCTGGCTGTGGTGAAAGGAAAAAAGAACATCACAATTAAAATCAACAGCTGTGGAGGTGATTTGTATACCGGAATTGCCATTCATAATGCAATTAAGGCTCTCTCTGGGCACAAGACGGTAATTGTGGAAGGAATTGCAGCCAGTGCGGCCAGCGTGATTGCATGCGCCGGCGATGAGGTGCAGGTATATCCGGGAAGCATGATCATGATTCATGGGGTATCTGCTTTTTTGTATGATTACTGCGAAATGGCAGATCTGGAGAAGCTGATGGCTCAGTTCGAGGCGTCAGAAAATGCGATTGCCCAGATTTATCACAGTAAGACAGGCAGGGAGATTGATGAACTCCGTCAGCTGATGAGACAGGAAACCTGGTTCATTGGTGAAGAAGCAGTCGAGAATCGGTTTGCGGACAAACTGATCGAAGAGGAAACTGTGGAAGCAGCTCTCAGTGCAGATCATAAAATTTTGATGGTGGCGGGGGTGCAGCACAATGCGGAAAGCTTCCGTAATATTCCCGGAAGCATCCGGGTATCTAACAGGATTCAGTCCCAGGAAGGGATTGGACATAAAGAAAAGTCACTAAAAAACAATACAGACATGCAGAAATCGGAGGGAAAGAAGATGACGAAGGAAGAACTGAAAAATGAGTATCCGGAGTTGATTGCACAGATCACTTCGGAAGCGGAAAATGCGGCAAGGCAGGCCGAACGGCAGAGGATCCAGGACATTGAGAGTATTCAGGCAAGTGTTGGAGATATCAATCTGGTAAATGAGGCCAAGTATGGAGAGAACTGCTGCACAGCAGAACAGCTGGCTTTCCGCGCTATGAAGGCGCAGGCGGCAGCCGGATCAGCTAGAGTAAATGATATGATGGCGGATTCAGCGAGTTCCGGAACGGAACAGGTAAATGCAGCACCCACCGGCGGCGAGGAAAATAAACAGCAGGAAGTGGACTCCTTTATGGCTTTATACAATAAAACGAAAGGAAGGAACAACAATGGGAAAAAAGCTGAATGAAAGAGTAGGGGCATTGGAGTATGATGAGTTAATTATCGGCAGCCATCCAGTGGCAGATGTGGTACTGGTGGATCTGGCAGCGGGAAGCGGGATAATCAAACGCGGTACGGTTATCATTGGTGATCCCGGAGGGACATTTGCGCCGATTGCCGCTGCTGCATCAGCAGGCAAGGTGCTGTATATTGTGGCGGAGGATGTGGATATTACCGGCAGTGATCCTGTGACAGCAACGGTATATCGCAGCGGAAAGTTCAACCGGCAGCGTCTTCTGACCAATGGGACTTATACGCTTGCAAAATCAGATGAAGAATACCTGCGTCTCGGCAATATTTTGCTGGACGATGCAATTTAAGGAGGACAATGAGATGAGTTTAAACATTTTTGATACCCATACACTGCTGATGGCAGTTCAGCAGCTGACTCCGCCCAGCAGTTTCCTGCGCGACCGGTATTTCCCTACCAATGACGCTACGGATCTTTTTGCTACAGAGGATGTTTTGATTGAATATCGGGACGGAAACAAAAAGCTGGCGCCTTTTGTGGCACCGAGAAAGGGCGGCGTTACCATGTTCCGCCAGGGATATACCATGGATCGCTTCACACCGCCGAACATTGCGCCCAAGAGACCGCTTACCATTGACGATCTGAAAAAGAAGGGATTTGGCGAGGCGCTTTTCAGCCAGCTGACGCCGGAAGACAGGGAAGCAATGTTAGTTATCCGTGATTCTGAGGAATTAGGGGAAGCGATTAGCCGAAGAGAAGAGGCAATGGCGGCGGAAGTTATGCTGACCAATGGATGCATCATGAAACATATTGCGGATGATAAAAACAAGGGTGATGAATATTCCATTACCTTTTATGAGGGAGATACAAATCCTGCCCAGTATGTTCCGGCCGTAAAGTGGGATCAGACAGGAAATGCCATGCTGGAAGATCTGGCTGCGATGATTCGGATGCTCACAAGATCCGGACTTCCGGCGGCAGATTTTGTCTGCGGGCCGGAGGTTGCCAATGCTATGATCAATGATGCGGTAGTGCAGAAATTCCTGGATAATCGCAGATATGAGCTGGGAGCTGTTAAGCCGGAGCGGCTTACAGCGAGCGCTGCAGTTGTTATGGTTCTGAACATCTATGGTCGGCTGATTTCTGTTATCAGTTACGATGAAACCTATACGGATGATAACGGAGATGATGTACCTTATATTCCGGTAGGAAAAGGAATCCTGACTGCACCGGGGGCTGGTCGAACTTTGTACGGAGCGGTAACGCAGTTGGAACAGTCTGACAGGCGTTTCCATACCTATACAGGACGGCGTATCCCTAAGTATGTAGCCAACGTAGATGGAAACACCAGAGAACTGACGATGTCCAGTCGGCCGCTGATGATTCCGAACCA
>DVKS01000226.1 GCA_018715905.1 Candidatus Caccovicinus merdipullorum
AGGTGCAAAAGCATGCTTATAAGCAAGCTTAACGCCTGTTTTTGCACCTGTTTTCCCGCCGTCCTGAACAGTTACAATATATTAAGCCTTTTTGCGGATGCTGTTCCGGTATTCTCTTGGTGAGAGACCCAGCTGCTTTTTAAAAATCCGGCTGAAGTAGTTGGAGTCCAGAAAACCGCAGCGGGAAGCCACCTCTCCGATTGGCAGAGTGGAAGTGTTAAGGAGAATCAGAGCCTGGCGGATCCGGGTGCTGTTGATATAGTCGGTCAGTGTGGTTCCGGTCTCTTTTTTAAAGAGGGACGAAAGATAACTTTCGGATACAGAAAATATTTTGGCCAGGGAAGCCAGAGACAGTTCCATATTGTAATGAAAATCAATATAATCCAGACATTTCTGGATCAGGGCAGAATAAGTACGGCGCGAGTAATTATTTACCAGGATACAGTATTTGCGGATCATGGAGCTATTTAAATTGTCCAGCTGTTTTAAGGTCAGGCAGGATTCGATCTGAATGGCGATCTGCCGGGACAGCGTATCGATATGCATGGGGTGGACATGTCCCATCTCCGCTGCCTTTCGTAAAAGCGTATTAAAAGTAAACATCAGATTTTTCTGATTGCGGATCGGATCAGCAACACGGGGAAGGAGACGATACTGCTGGAACTGGTGGTAGGCCCGGTATCCTTCCGCCATATTCCCTGCGGCCACAGCTTCCATGAATTTATTTTCCAGAATGTAGCGGTTGGCGATGGTCTTCAGGGCGATATCCGGCTGAACTGGAGAGGAATAATCAATGCTTGCCGGGCCAAAAGGTGGATGATATTCTGCTATAAGGTTAATGTGACGGAATTCCGGCGCTTTATCGCACAGACGCTCCAGAAAAAATCCAAGCATATGGTTCCAGGAATCCAGAGAATGTACCAGAGGAAGACGGTTGAAAAATTTCAGAAAATCCTGCCGGTAAATGGGATCCACTTCTTTTTCCTCCATAAATATTTCAAAAGAATCCCGGCTGATAGGATGGAACAGAAAGGGACCTAGGGTCAGGAGACGGCAGTGCAGTGTTTCTGCAAGATCGTCCGGGATGCGGAAAAAAGAATAATTTAAGCACAGATCGTCTTCATACTGATAAATAATGCCTTCCTTCAGGTGCTGCTTCAGGGCAGCGGCAGGAGCGTGGTAATCGAAATGGGAAGCCATTTTTTTGCGGAACCCCAGGTCCACCGCTTCGATTTCTTTGTCAATATCCCACAGGCATACTGTATTAACTCCGTAGTTCTGATATGCAGCAAGCATAATCTCAAACAAGTCTGCTTTTTTCACAAGTGAAACCTCCCGAAATCGACAAAATGATTGAAAAAATAGCACAATATATATATTGAAAATATGATAACAAAAAAATGTGCTAAAATCAACGAAAATAGTGCTAAGGGAAAAAGAAAAAATCCGTTATAATATAAACCAAGGAAATTTCGCGGAATTTAATCTATGAAGTAAAAGATTCAGAAAATGAAACAGGAGGAGTGCTATGCGAAACGTCATCAATTTGAACGAAGGATGGAAATTCATCCAGAAAGATGCGGGCCTTCCGGCTGCCTTGCCGGCAGACTGGCAGGATGTGGATCTGCCGCACACATGGAATGCGGTGGACGGACATGACGGAAACGGAAGCTATGACCGGAGAAGCTGCTGGTATGCCAAAACCTTTGCTGCTCCGAAACAGCCTCTGCCCGGAGGAAGGGTCTATGTGGAAGTCCTGGCGGCAGGACAGCAGGCCAGAGTTTACGTCAATGGAAAAGAAGCCGTTTACCATGAAGGCGGTTATTCCATTTTCCGGGGTGATGTAACGGATCTCTGCCGGACGGATGCAGAAAATCTTCTGGTAATCAATTGTTCCAATGAGTACAAGGACAGCGTATATCCCCAGTCTGCGGACTTTACCTTCTACGGAGGTCTCTACCGGGGCGTAAACCTGATCAGCGTTCCGAATACCCATTTCGATCTGGATTATTTTGGAGGACCGGGAGTGACGGTAACGCCGAAGCCCTGTGACTGGGGCGGAGCGATTTTTGAGCTGAACAGCTACGTGGCAAATCCGGATGAGAATTTTACCGTTCTTTATTCCATCCTGGATGCAGAGGGGAATGAAGTGGCAGGCGGATGCCGTCCGGCAGATGCCCCGGCAGTGAGTCTGTATGTTCCGGATGCCAGGCTGTGGGGAATCGATGACCCGTACCTTTATACCGTTACAGCTACGCTGCAGAGAAGAAATGAAGCTTATGACCAGGTTACAGTAAAGGCCGGCGTGCGCAGTTTCTCCTGCGATCCCGACAGAGGATTTATCCTCAACGGAGCCGAGACGCCCCTTCGCGGCGTAAGCCGTCACCAGGACCGTCTGTATAAAGGAAATGCCCTGACCAGGGAAGATCATTACGAAGACGCAAAGATCATCAAGGAACTGGGAGCCAATACGATCCGTCTGGCCCATTACCAGCATTCCCAGGACTTTTACGATGCCTGCGATGAACTGGGCTTTATTATCTGGGCAGAGATTCCTTTCATCAGCGTGTTTAACAAGGATCCGGAAGCGCATGTAAATTGCATGAATCAGTTAAAGGAACTGATCATCCAGAACTACAACCATCCTTCCATCTGCTTCTGGGGCATTTCCAATGAGATCCTCATCGGCGGCATTTCCGAGAAAATGGTAGAGAACCATAAGGAGTTAAATGCTCTGGCAAAAGAACTGGATCCCACCAGACTGACCACCATTGCCCATGTATCCATGACACCGGTGGACAGTCCCATGCACCACATCACCGATGTGATCAGCTGGAACCATTACTTCGGATGGTACGGCAGAAAAATGGAGGACAATGGTCCCTGGCTGGACCGCTTCCATGAGAGACATCCGGATCTGTGCGTAGGCTTAAGCGAGTACGGCTGCGAAGGCGTCATCACCAACCACGGGCCGAATCCGGCCTGCAAGGACTACTCCGAGGAATATCAGGCGCTGTACCATGAGCATATGGCCAAGGTTCTGGATGAGCGTCCCTGGATCTGGTCCAGCCATGTATGGAACATGTTTGATTTCGGCTGTGCAGCCAGAAATGAAGGCGGGGTAGCAGGACGGAACAACAAGGGCCTTGTGACCATGGACCGGAAGACCAAAAAGGACAGCTTCTATGTATATCAGGCTTACTGGAGCAAAAAGCCCATGGTGCATATCTGCGGACGGAGATATGCCCAGAGAGCAGGAGAGACTACCCAGGTGAGAGTATATTCCAACCAGCCGGTGGTAACACTGTACGTAAACGGCCAGATAGTGGAAAAGCAGTCTGCCAGAAAAGTGTTTGTGTTTGAAGCAGCACTGAAAGAGGGCATGAATATCCTGGTGGCGGACGCCGGATGTGCAAAGGATTCTATCACCCTGGAGAAGGTGGAGAAGGAGCCGGAGATCTATGTACTTCCCGAGGTAAACGAGAGGGCGGAAGGCGTGGCAAACTGGTTCTCCACAGTAGGCAGCATGGATCTGGCTGCACCCATGGAATTTCCGGAAGGCAAGTACAGCATAAAAGATACCATGGAAGAAATTTCCAGGTGCCCGGAGGCCATGGAGATGGCGGCAAAGGCCGTGAAGCTGGCTACAAACTTTACGGTGGAGCCAGGCAAGGGCATGTGGGATATGATGCGCTCAATGTCGGTAGAGGGAATTCTTAAAATGTCCAGCGGTCTGGTGCCGGATGGCTTCCTGGAAAGTCTGAATGCGAAGCTGATCCAGATCGATAAGGTATGAACGGAAGGTGAACCTGGCAGCTGTCATAAAAAGTTATGACAGCTGCCGCGATAAAAAAGAAAAGGAGAAGTAATATGGCAGCAAATACAAAAACAAATGTCAAGCCTTTCGGCATGGCGGATAAAATCGGATATGCGCTGGGTGACTTCGGAAACGACTTTACCTTTATGCTGTCCTCTATGTTTATGATGAAATTCTACACCGATGTAATGGGGGTTGCGCCGGCCATTGTAGGATTTCTGATGATGGCGGCCCGTTTTGTAGACGCGGTTACTGATGTAACCATGGGCCAGATCGTAGACCGGTCCAAGCCCACCAGGGACGGAAAATTTAAACCGTGGATCCGCCGGATGTGCGGCCCCTTAGGAATTGCAGCTTTCCTGATCTTCCAGTCCGGCTTTGCCGGGATGCCCATGGGGTTTAAGATTTTCTGGATGTTCTTTACTTATCTGCTTTGGGGTTCCATTTTCTATACATCCGTAAATATTCCTTACGGATCCATGGCATCTGCTGTTTCTTCTGATCCCAATGACCGTGCACAGCTGTCTACTTTCCGTACCATCGGCGCTACCATGGCCAGCCTGGTAATCGGTACCGGTACCCCCATGATCGCTTATGAGACGGTAAACGGAGCTACGGTTCTGGTGGGAAGCCGTATGACCATTATCGCCGGCGTGTTTGCTGTATGCGGTATTATCTGTCACCTGCTTTGCTTCCAGCTGGTAACTGAGCGTGTGGAAGTGCCCCAGAACACCAGCAAGCTGGATGTAGGAAAAATGATTAAGAGCATTGTAAGCAATCGTGCCCTGTTAGGAATTATCGCTGCTGCCATCATGCTGCTTTTAGGTATGCTGGGCATGAGCGGAATGGCTCCTTATGTATTCCCGGTTTACTATAACAGTGCTTCTGCACAGTCCATGTCCTCTCTGGCCAGCAACCTGTGCGTACTTTTTATTTGTGCTCCCTTTGCAGCAAAGATCGCAGCAAAGGTGGGAAAGAAAGAGATGTCTGTAGTATCCTGTCTGTTCGGCGCCGCAGTATGGCTGGTATGCCTGGTGGTTCGTCCTCAGAATGCCATGGTATTTGTAGCCTTCTATGCAGTTTCCTATATCGGACTGGGCATGTTCAACACGGTTATCTGGGCTATGATCACAGATGTTATCGATGATGCAGAGGTAAAGAATGGTGTCCGCGAGGATGGTACGATTTATTCCGTATATTCCTTTGCAAGAAAGCTTGGACAGGCATTATCCTCCGGTATGATCGGCGGATTGATGACCATGATCGGATATTCTGATGCGGTTGCAGCAGATCCTGCCAGCTATCCGGAAATTCTGGAGAATATCTTTAATCTGTCCTGTGTTATTCCAGCAATCGGTCTGATTGCAGTAGCTCTGGCGCTGTTATTTATTTATCCTCTGACCAAGAACAAAGTAGGGGCGAATGTAGCTGAACTGGCAAAACGCCGCAAAAAATAACAGGAGGCAGCAAATGGCAAAAAAAGCATCGGAAAATGTAAAGTATTATAAGAATTCCAATGGTCCGGTGATCGGGACCGTATCACGGAAGGTCATTGAAAAGGATGGTTTGTATTTTAAAGATCTGGACGGCAGCGGTGATTTCAAGCCTTATGATGACTGGCGCCTGCCGGCAGAAGAAAGGGCCAGGGCTTATGTAAAAGCCCTGACCACAGATGAAAAGATTGCCCAGCTGTTTATTTCGGACTGGCGGATGGGCAAATACTTAAGCCAGTTCCCGGATCATCAGCCGCAGCTGGATGAGTCCGGTACTCTGGATGATGCAGAGTTCATTGGAAAGACGATCTTCGGTGAGCAGCATCTTCCGGGAACCACGGAGTTAATTAAGAAATGGTTTGCGCGCCATCTGATCCTGCGTGCAAATCCTGTGCCGGAAGACCTGGCGGACTGGCTGAACCAGCTTCACGCAGTAGCAGAGGAATGTGAACACTTCGTTCCTGTACAGGTGGTGTCGAATTCCAGAAATGAGAACGGAGAACTGGTATTCGGCATGAATGACGCGGCAGGAATCTTTGCTGCATGGCCGGGAACCCTTGGCATTGCCGCTGCAGTGAAGGGAGATTCCATCGACCTTGTGGATGATTTTGCAGACTGTGTGCGCAGAGAATGGGATGCTGTGGGTCTTAAAAAGGGATACATGTACATGGCTGATGTGGTTTCTGATCCCCGCTGGCAGCGGACCTATGGAACCTTTGGCGAAGATCCGCAGCTGATCTGCGAGATCTTCCGCCATATTATTCCCAGGATTCAGGGAAGTGAAGATGGCGTGACAGCGGACGGAGTAGCTATGACGGTGAAGCATTTCCCAGGCGGCGGCGCCAGAGAGAACGGTTTTGATCCTCATTATCAGATGGGACAGTGGAATGTATACCAGACAGAAGGGTCTCTGGAGAAGTACCATATCCCAGGCTTCCAGGTGGCGGTGGACTGCAATGCTTCCTCCATCATGCCTTATTATGCAAAACCGGCAGCTGCAAAGAGCGCGCCTCAGACGGATAAGAACGGAGCTCCCATGGAGATGCAGCCTTACGGCTTTGCTTATAATAAACCATTTATTGATGGACTTCTCCGTAATCAGA
>DVKS01000026.1 GCA_018715905.1 Candidatus Caccovicinus merdipullorum
CTCTTTTTTGTTATCCTCGCTGTCGGTATTGTCGCCGTCTTCTGCCGGAAGGAGTTTCTTGATCAGCGCTTCCTCGATGCGGCGGTCTTCAATCTTTTCTACATGGATCTCCAGACCGTTTACGGTTACATCGAACTGGGTTCCGTCAGCCGGAATGGTGTGGAGGCAGCTGAAGATCATACCGCCTACGGTGTCATAATCGGAATCTTCCGGAAGATCCATATCCAGTTCCTCCGCCAGGTCGTCTATGTAAACGCTGCCGGAAACACGCCACAGGTTTTCGCCTAACTGTACGATCTCAGGAGCCTCAGCCGGATCAAATTCATCGTAAATGTTTCCGACAATCTCCTCCAGAAGATCCTCGATGGTGATGATACCGGCAGTCTGGCCGTATTCATCAATAACAATGGCAAAATGGATCTTCTTTTTCTGCATGTCGGCAAAGAGATCATCGGCATGAATGGTATCCGGAATAAAATAGGGAGCCCGGAGCAGCTCTTTCAGGGCTCTGGGATTGTTCGGATTGCTGTTCCGGTCTAACAGGAAGTCTCTGGCATTCAGCACGCCCACGATATCGTTGATATCTTCATCATAAACCGGATAGCGGGAAAGTCCCGTTTCTTTAATTACATTATAAATCTCTTCGTCTGTGGCATCCAGATAAAAGCCTACCATATCTGCTTCCCGGGTCATGGCCTCTTTTACGGAAATGTCATCAAAACGGAACACATTCTCGATCCACTCCTGTTCATCCGTATCGATGGTTCCCTTCTGCTCGCCCAGGTCCAGCATCATGCGGATCTCTTCTTCGGTAATGGTTTCTTCTTCCGCTTCTGTCTTAAGGCGAAGGAGCTTTAAGACGGTATTGGTGGAGAAGGATAAAAACCAGATGACCGGACGCATGATGGATGCCAGACCGGATACGATGCTGCAGCTGAATTTTGCCATCTCCAGAGGCTTCTGCAGTGCGATCCGCTTGGGAACCAGCTCGCCGAAGATCAGGGTAAAGTAGGATAAGATCACGGTGATCACGATTACGGAAAGGGTATTCAGGACACTTAACGGCAGGGCGGTAAAGCCAAGGTCATCGTAAATCCAGGTAACCAGGTATTCTGAGAAGGCATCTGCTGCAAATGCACTGCCCAGGAATCCGGCCAGGGTAATGCCGATCTGAATGGTAGAAAGGAAGCCGGAAGGATTCTCCACCAGCTTAAGCAGCTTTTCGGCTTTGGTATCGCCGTCTTCCACCATCTTTCGCAGTTTCGTTGCGTTTAAGGAAACCACCGCCATTTCCGTGGCGGCAAAAAATGCGTTCAGGGCAATCAGAAACGCCTGAATCAAAAGTTGTTGCGGTATGGAACTCAAAGTAATTTCTCTCCTTTTTGTTATGAATAATTATTTGATAATACCGGTCAAATCCTTTGCCCGGCAATGACAGCAGAAACTGAAAAACATCTCCAAAGAAGCACAAAAAGACACAGCCTGTCCGGATATGGACAGACCATGCCTCTTATATTTAAAGATTAAGTCTTCTGAGATATTTTCGAATATTCTGCGTCGTGTTCCCGTCAGGGTCCGCGTCTGCGTCGTTCATTGAAGTAAAATCCTTTCCTTTCCACGTAAACTTATGTTGAAAAAATACGTTTGATTGTTATTATACGAATTGTATATGTTCCTGTCAAGAGAAAACGATTAAGAAATATTGACAAACATGTTTTTTTGCCGTAAAATCAACCTACGGAAAATGGCGATGAAGAGGAACAGTAGGGATTGATACCGTACAGAGAGAGAGCCGCTGGTGGAAGGCTTTCCGGTCAATGGATTCTGAACCGGCCTTGGAGCTTCGCGTGAATAAGCGCGGCGTATTTCCGGCGTTAACGGATGAGAATGAAGCGCAGTTCTGCTGCCGGGATGTTTCCAGGCTGCAGGATTGAATACAGGGTGGTACCGCCGAATAGGAGCTGTTCGGTCCCTTCTATTTAGTATCTGGAGGGACGGCAGCTTTTTTTATTTAGCAGGGAACTTTGTCCTGCTAAATAAAAACGCTCCGCTGTGGATGCGCAGGGTCTGCCTTTCCGTCCGGCATTCTGTAAATAATAAAAAGGAGAGTATGTCATGGCAAAGGAAAAGAAACTGGTGGAAGCCATCACTTCCATGGAAGAGGATTTTGCCCAGTGGTACACCGATGTGGTGAAGAAGGCAGAGCTGTGCGATTACGCCAGCGTGAAAGGCTGTATGGTGATCAAGCCGGCAGGATACGCCATCTGGGAGAATATCCAGAATGAACTGGACCGTCGGTTTAAGGCGGCCGGCGTACAGAATGTGTACATGCCGGTATTTATTCCCGAGAGCCTTCTGCAGAAGGAGAAGGATCACGTAGAAGGATTTGCGCCGGAGGTGGCCTGGGTAACCCACGGCGGCTTGGAGCCCCTGCAGGAGCGTCTCTGCGTGCGTCCCACCTCGGAAACGCTGTTCTGTGATTTTTATGCAAAGGATATTCATTCTTACCGGGATCTGCCCCGTGTATATAATCAGTGGTGCTCCGTAGTGCGCTGGGAAAAGACCACCCGTCCTTTCCTGCGTTCCAGAGAGTTCTTATGGCAGGAGGGCCATACGGCTCACGCTACCGCGGAAGAGGCAGAGGAGAGAACCACCCAGATGTTGAATCTGTATGCAGATTTCTGTGAGGAGGTTCTGGCAATTCCGGTCATCCGCGGCCAGAAGACCGATAAGGAGAAGTTTGCCGGTGCGGAGGCTACCTACACCATCGAGGCGCTGATGCATGACGGAAAGGCTCTTCAGTCCGGAACCAGCCATAACTTCGGCGACGGATTTGCAAAGGCTTTCGAGATCCAGTATGCAGACAAGGACAATACCTTAAAGTACGTTCACCAGACTTCCTGGGGAATGTCCACCCGGATCATCGGTGCTATTATCATGGTTCACGGTGACAATAACGGTCTGGTGCTGCCGCCGAAGATCGCACCTACCCAGGTAATCATTATCCCCATCCAGCAGCAGAAGGAAGGCATCCTGGATGCAGCGTACGCTCTGAGAGACCGTCTGTCCGGTTTCCGCGTAAAGGTAGACGATACGGACAAGAGCCCGGGCTGGAAGTTCAGCGAGTGCGAGATGAGAGGAATTCCGCTGCGTGTGGAGATCGGACCCAAGGATCTGGCAGTAAATCAGGCTGTTTTAGTGCGCCGGGATACCCACGAGAAGACCACCGTATCTCTGGATAATCTGGAGGAAGAGGTAAGCCGGATGCTGGATACGATCCAGAGCGATATGCTGGAGCGCGCCAGAAAGCATC
>DVKS01000227.1 GCA_018715905.1 Candidatus Caccovicinus merdipullorum
AAAACCCGGAAGCCGCTGGTCCAGTCCGGTGAGATATACCGCCGTCTCTGTCTGCAGGTCCGCCAGGATCTCCTTTGCCGTATATAAAAGCCCGGTCTGTCCGCCTAAAAGGTAACCCTTCTCCAGCCGCTGGCTCATGCTTTCCCGGAATTCCGTCTCTACTGCATTGCCTTTTTCCTGCAGCCGCACCGGCTCATCCAGAAAAACAAGCGTATCCTCCTCCGGAAAATACCGGAGAAACGATACCGTATCCGGGCAGAAATAATTAATATATCCGTCCAGATTTCCCGTAAGACACCCCTCTTCCAGGTTCCCGGTAAACTCATCGATCATTTCCCCCAGCCGGTGCCCTTCTTCCAGTTTTCCGTTCTTCCGGAACACCTTCTGGCTTTCGGCGCTTTCTTTCCGCAGCCGTTTAATGCCGGAAGCAATCTGTTCTCTGGTGAGCACCGCTTCCTGGGCCGGATAGATCCGCACATAGTCCAGCTGCTCCAGGGAGCGCTGGCTTTCTAAATCAAAACTTCGGATGGAATCCACTTCATCATCCCACAGTTCAATGCGGACAGGGAAGTCTTCTGTCAGGGGAAAGATATCCACGATCCCGCCGCGCACAGAGAACTGCCCCGTTCCGTCTACCTGGCCGGTGCGCTCATATCCCATCCGCACCAGCTGTTCCTTCAGTGCAGCCAGATTAAGCTGCTGTCCCGTCTCCACCCAGACGATCTGCTCCTCCATATGTGATAAGGGAAGGAGATGGTCCATCAGTCCGTCCAGGGTGGTGACCACCACGCCTTCTTTCTCCTCCGTAAGGGCCTTCAGCACCTGCATCCGCTGTCTGGTAATCAGATTTCCATGAATATCGGCAGCATAAAAAAGCAGGTCTTTCGCCGGATACAGCCAAACCTGCCTGGTGTAATTCTGGTAATCTTCGTAAATCTCTCTGGCTCTGGTTTCGTCGTAAGTAACCACCAGCTTCCACCGGAAATTCTGTCCCAACCGGTACATCAGGTGCACTTTCTGGGAATCCAGCGTTCCGGTGGCCTGTACAGGCCCCCCTTTTTTCAAAAGGGCCTGCTCCAGATCTTCATACTCCTTCAATTCCATCAAAGGGTTCTGCATTGTTTCCTCCCACCGTTATAGCGGTTCATGGCAGCGTCCGCTCCCTCCTGGATCATCATCTGTGCAGCGTTGGCCGCCTCCTGGAAGGCATCTTCCATCACAGCCCGGTCCGTCTGGGAAAAACGGCTGAGTACATAATCTGCCAGGTCCATGCGGTCCGGTTTCGCTCCCACGCCGATCTTCACCCGGGGGAATTCCTGGGTTCCCAGATGGGCGATGATGCTCTTGATCCCGTTATGGCCGCCGGCGCTTCCCTTGGTCCGGATCCGCAGCTGCCCCACCTCCAGGCTGATATCATCATACATAATAATAATATGCTCCGGATCCACCTTATAGAAATCCGCCGCATCCCGGATGCTTTCTCCGCTTAAATTCATAAAAGTCTGAGGCTTCATCAGAAGAACCCGCTCTCCACCGATGATCCCTTTGGCGCACAGCGCCCGGTGCTTTCTCTCCTCGATCCTGACGCCCAGCTTGTCTGCCAGGATATCAACGGCATCAAACCCGGCGTTGTGACGGGTCTTTTCATATTCTCTTGAGGGATTTCCCAATCCAGCAATTATATACATGCTCTCTCTCCTGCTTTTTATTACGCCGGAAATTTTCCAGCAGAAATGCCCGGCATCTGGGATGCCGGGTACCTTTATTTGTTTCGTATTCTGTAGGATTCAGTCTTATTATACGCGCCGAAAAACGAAAAAGCAAATGAAACTTATTCCTGCCCGGCATTTTATTTGACAAACTTTCAAGTGTTCTTTAAACTTGAATTGAAAGACTCCATCCTGGAAATTTTATTTATAAGGAGTGTGATCATGATTATGAAAAACGCAGATTTTGACGTAATTATCATCGGTGCAGGCCCATCCGGCATTTTCTGCGCCTACGAACTGATCCAGAAAAAGCCGGATCTTAAGATCCTCATGATCGAAAAAGGACGGCCCATCGAAAAACGGGTGTGCCCCAAACGGACCACAAAGGTATGCGTAGGATGCAAGCCCTGTTCCATTACTACCGGCTTTGCCGGAGCCGGCGCATTTTCCGACGGAAAACTTTCTCTGTCTCCGGATGTAGGCGGAAATCTGCCGGAAATCCTGGGCTATGATGAGGCCAAAGCCCTGATCCAGGAATCGGACAGCATCTACTTAAAGTTCGGCGCCGATACCAATGTATACGGTGTAAATAAACAGCGTGAGATCCAGGAGATCCGCAGGAAGGCCATCGGCGCAAATTTAAAGCTGATCGAGTGCCCCATCCGCCATCTGGGAACAGAGGAAGGCTACAAGATCTATACCCGTTTCCAGAATTACCTTCTGGAGCACAATGTTACCATAAAATTTAATACCATGGTGGAAGATATCCTGATTGAGAACCAGACCGTGCGCGGCGTAATCACTCATGACGGCGAGACGTACCTTGCGCCGGAAGTTGTGGCCGCCATCGGCCGCGAAGGCTCCGACTGGTTCTCCCATATCTGCAGCCGCCATGGAATCGAGACCAAGGTAGGTACTGTAGATATCGGTGTCCGGGTGGAAGTCCGCAATGAAGTCATGGAATTTTTAAACCGGAATCTTTATGAAGCCAAGCTGGTATACTACACCCCTACCTTTGACGACAAGGTCCGGACCTTCTGCACCAATCCATCCGGCGAGGTAGCCACAGAATATTACGAAAACGGTCTGGCTGTGGTAAACGGCCACGCATATAAATCCCAGGAGTACAAGACGGAAAACACCAACTTTGCTCTCCTGGTGTCCAAAAACTTTACCAAGCCATTTAAGACCCCTATCGAATACGGCAAGCATATCGCCCAGTTAAGCAACATGCTCTGCGATGGAAAAATCCTGGTTCAGACTTTCGGTGACTTCCAGCGCGGACGGCGTACCACCGAATCCCGCCTCTGCCGCAACAATCTGATCCCCACCTTAAAAGATGCCGTCCCCGGCGATCTTTCCCTTGTCTTACCCCACCGGATCATGGTGGATATTAAAGAAATGCTCCTGGCTCTGGATAAGGTCACTCCCGGCATCGCCAGCGATGAAACCCTGCTTTACGGCGTGGAAGTTAAATTTTACTCTAATAAGGTAGTGGTAGACCGCAGCTTCGAGACCAGCATCCACGGCCTCCGTGCCATCGGCGACGGCGCCTCCGTGACCCGGGGACTCCAGCAGGCTTCCGCCAACGGAATCAGCGCAGCCCGCAGTATTCTGGCACGTCTGGATCCGGCATAAACCTTCTCTTTACGCAAAAAACCGGCGCAGCAGAAATCATAATTTCTCTGCGCCAGATTTTCTGTCTCCCGCTTTCCGGTTCTTCACTGCCAGAAGAAGTTCATCCATATAGATCAGGTACCGGTTCCGGCTTTCATTATAGCGTGCCCGGCTTATGGGAATCTCTTTTCCGTTTAAAAGAATGATCCGTTTCTTATCAAGACTTCTTACATAGTTCATATTTACCGCGTAGCTTTTATGACAATGCAGGAAATAATCCGGCAGCGTCTGAAGCATCCGCTCCAGCCGGTTATAGGAATGGTAATCCCGCCGCTCTGTATGAATCATCACCAGGTGGCCCATGCTTTCCAGATAAACGATGTCCTCATACAGCACCGTTGCCATCTCATTCTTATATTTGATCTCCAGCCGCCGGTCTTTGGGTTTCTGGCTGGTGGCCTGCGCCTTCTTAAGATTCCGCTCCAGCATGGACCGGTTCACCGGCTTTGTAAGGAACCCGCTTAGGTTCGCCGGACTCAGAAAAAGCTCCTGCACATCGGTCCGGGCCGAATATGCCATATAAATAATTTTCGCCCGGTCATCTAACTGGCTGATCCGCCCGGCGGCATCAATTCCATCATACTCCTGTCCCCAGCCCACTGCCATCAAAATGATATCATAATCTCCTCCCAGTTCCACGGCTCTTATGATCTTGGAAAGCATGGAAAAGGTATCGCACCGGCTCACAAACTCCATATCCCTGATCCAGGCCGCCACCTGTTCTAAAACCTGCTGTTCCGGATCACACACTGCTACCCTCATATTTACACTCCTTCATCCCTCTCTGAACAAGGGGAACTGTTCAGAACGGTGCATGTTTACCCATCGTCCTGAATAATTACATAAATTATATAGCAAAATCCTGATTTTGCCAATGGAGTAGGACGATAAATAAAGTTTGTACTGAAAAAAGAGCAGTCGGAAAACTGCCTTATGCGGCTTTCCAACTGCCCTTTATCATCTCCCTTTCAGCTGCCCGGTCAGCTTTATGCGTAAGTTTCCTCCGCAGCCTCCAGCAGTGTGGATTCATATTTATCCAGAATCACACTCTGAATCATATCCCTTGTATTGGAATTAATGGGATGCGCAATGTCTCTGTACTCGCCGTCCGCCGCTTTCCGGCTGGGCATGGCAATAAATAATCCCTTTTCACCCTCAATTACTTTAATATCATGAATAACAAATTCGTTGTCCAGCGTGATGGAAACGATGGCTTTCATCTTTCCTTCCTTTTCGATCCGTCTAACTCTTACGTCTGTTATCTGCATGTTTATAAACCCCTCCGTCTTGTATTTTCGGCCCCTATACCGTATATCTCTCGTTTTTCTCCACTACGATCTTAATGTTCTCCGGCGTTCCGATGTGAGTGGTGTTGGCCCGGATGGTATCCCGGCTTTCCACGATACAATTCTCAATCACGGTATTATCGCCGATGTAAACGTCATTTAAAATAATGGAGTTCTTGATCACACAATTATTTCCGATATAAACTTTCTTAAAAAGTACGGAATTCTCTACCGTTCCGTTAATGATGGATCCGCTGGAAATCAGACTGTTGCGGACCTGAGCCCCCGGATTGTACTTAGCCGGAGGAAGATCATCGATCTTTGAATATACATCAGGATACTGCTTAAAGAAGTAGTCCCGAACTTCCGGCTTCAGGAAATCCATATTCGTCTCATAATAAGACTCTACCGAAGCGATATTGCTCCAGTACGTGTCCATCTTATATGCATAAATCCGCTTTAAGTTCTTATACCGTACCAGAATATCCTTAACGAAATCGTACCGGTCCTCTGCCGCGCACCGCTCAATCAGCTCGATCAGCTGACGCCGGCGGATCACATAAATACCGCAGGAAATGGTGTTGGCGTCAGAAACCATGGGCTTCTCCTCAAAGTCCACAATCCGTCCGTCATCGTTAATCTTCACACAGCCAAAGCGGGTTACATCCTCCCCTTCCCGCATCCGCTTGCAGACCACGGTAATATCGGCTTTCTTTTCAATGTGATACTCCAGAACCTTATTATAGTCCAGCTTGTATACACCGTCGCCTGCTGCGATCACCACATAAGGCTCGTGGCTGGTCTTTAAAAAGTTCAGATTCTGATATAAGGCGTCCGCCGTACCCCGGTACCAGTCGCTGCTCTGGGCCGTGATGGTAGGAGTAAACACATACAGACCGCCCTGCTTACGTCCGAAATCCCACCACTTGGAAGAACTTAAGTGCAGATTCAGGGAACGGGAATTATACTGGGTAAATACCGCCACTGTCTGAATGTGGGAATTGGTCATATTGCTCAGTGCAAAATCAATGCTCCGGTAGCTTCCCGCTACCGGCATGGCGGCGATGGCCCGCTTATTCGAAAGCTCTCTCATCCTCTTGCTGTTGCCGCCTGCCAAAACGATACCGATTGCTCTCATCTTGCGCCACCTGCCTTTACTATGTAGTCTCCGCTTGCCAGTGCTCCGTCCGGGTAATCCTCAGGAGTGGTTACACCGGATATGGCTGTATTCTTTCCGATCTTTACATTCTCAGGAATCACAGAATGTTCGCCTACCGTTACCAGATCGAACTGATATACTTTCGGGTTATAGGTGCTGGGGGCGTACTCTCCTGTGCCTAATTCGGCTCCCGCTCCCACCTTCACATCTTCTGCCAGGATTGCCTTGTTTACTTTAGCCCCGGCTCCTACCACCGTGCCCTGCATGATAATGGAGTCATGGACAATGGCACCCTTTTCTATGATAACACCGGCTCCGATCACCGAGTTGGTGACTTCTCCGTAAATCTCGCTTCCTTCGCCGATGATGCATCGCTCGATCTTTGCGTCAGGAGCTACATACTGGGGCGGGATGATATCGCTCTTGGTATAGATCCGCCAGTATTCTTCATAAAGATTAAACTCCGGAATGATGTCGATCAGTTCCATATTGGCTTCCCAGTAGGAGCCAAGGGTTCCCACATCCTTCCAGTATCCGTTATACTCGTAGGCAAAGACCCTCTCGCCCTTTCCGTGGCAGTAGGGAATGATATGCTTTCCGAAATCGCAGCCTGGTTCGTCTTTCATGGTAACCAGGGCTTCCTTTAATGCCGGCCAGCTGAAAATATAGATACCCATGGAAGCCAGATTGCTTCTGGGATGGGCCGGCTTCTCTTCAAATTCTGTGATCCGATTGTTCTCATCTGTGATCACCACGCCAAAACGGCTGGCCTCCTCAATGGGCACCGGCATGGCCGCAATGGTAATGTCGGCATTATTTGCCTTGTGATAGTCCAGCATCACTTCATAATCCATCTTATAGATATGGTCACCTGACAAAATCAGAACGTAGTCCGGATTATAGGATTCCATATATTCCATATTCTGGTAAATCGCATTGGCGGTACCGGTATACCAGTCGCTGCCTTTGCTCTTCTCATAGGGAGGAAGAATGGTAACGCCTCCTACATTCCGGTCTAAATCCCACGGGATTCCGATTCCAATATGCGCGTTCAGGCGCAAAGGCTGATACTGCGTCAGAACACCTACCGTATCCACGCCCGAATTAATGCAGTTGCTTAATGGAAAGTCGATAATGCGGTATTTCCCCCCAAATGATACCGCGGGCTTGGCAACCTTGGCTGTCAGAACGCCCAGCCGGCTTCCCTGGCCGCCTGCTAAAAGCATGGCAATCATCTCTTTTTTAATCACGTTATCACCTCTTGCTGTAGTATTTTTGTTGTACATGTATTATAGCACACAATTCATAAATAGTGAACAAATTTTTTTATATTGCCCAGCATAATTTGTGCATTGTTCTACAATTTATGACAAAACCCGCCCAAATTTTCTCACAGCTCCATTTTTTCCCATATATTGTGTCGCCCAAAGCTTCTGTCCCCTAAATATATCGGCGGGCCTTGAATCAAGTGTCAAAATAAAGTATAATCGGACCAAAGACTTTTTTAAGTCCAAACAGGAAAATTTACCAAAGGAGACACACTGTCATGAATTTAGTAACTGTAAAAGAACTTTACAAAGACCGGGAATCTTATTTTAATAAGGAAGTTTCCATTGGCGGCTGGGTGCGCAGCAACCGTGACTCCAAAGCCTTCGGCTTCCTGGTAGTCAGCGACGGAACCTTTTTCGAGCCCATTCAGGTGGTATACCATGACACCATGGAAAACTTCGCACAGACCGCCAAACTGGGGGTAGGAAGCGCAGTCATCGTAAAAGGCATTCTCACACCGACTCCCCAGGCAAAGCAGCCCTTTGAGATCCAGGCCAGCGAAGTGATCCTGGAAGGCGCGTCTGCTCCGGACTATCCGCTGCAGAAAAAACGTCATTCCTTCGAATATCTGCGCACCATCTCCCATCTGCGTCCCAGAACCAATACCTTCCAGGCCGTATTCCGTGTGCGCTCCCTGATCGCCTATGCCATCCACCGCTACTTCCAGGAGCAGGGTTTTGTATATGTGCACACACCGCTGATTACCGGCAGCGACTGCGAAGGCGCCGGGGAAATGTTCCAGGTAACAACTCTGGACTTAAACAACGTTCCCAGAACAGAAGACGGTGCTGTGGACTACTCTCAGGATTTCTTCGGAAAACCAACGAATCTGACTGTCAGCGGCCAGTTAAATGGTGAGACCTACGCCATGGCTTTCCGGAATATTTATACCTTCGGCCCCACCTTCCGCGCAGAGAATTCCAATACTACCCGCCATGCGGCAGAATTCTGGATGATTGAGCCGGAAATGGCCTTTGCTGATTTAAATGACAATATGGCTCTGGCTGAGAGCATGTTAAAGTACATTATCCGGTATGTGCTGGAAGAGGCTCCGGAGGAGATGAATTTCTTTAACCAGTTTGTGGACAAAGGCCTTCTGGATCGCTTAAACCATGTGTTAAATTCCCAGTTCGGCCATGTTACCTATACAGAAGCCATTCGGCTCCTGGAAGAGCACAATGACAAATTTGAATACAAAGTATTCTGGGGCTGCGACCTGCAGACGGAACATGAACGCTATCTGACGGAAGAGATCTTCAAGCGCCCGCTGTTTGTTACCGATTATCCCAAGGAGATCAAGGCCTTCTATATGAAATTAAATGAAGACGGAAAGACCGTAGCCGCCATGGACTGCCTGGTTCCCGGAATCGGTGAGATCATCGGCGGAAGCCAGAGGGAGGATAGCTACGACAAACTGGTAGCCCGCATGGATGAGCTGGGACTTAACAAAGAAGATTACGGCTTCTATCTGGACTTAAGAAAGTACGGTTCTGCCCGCCACGCCGGCTTCGGCCTGGGCTTTGAGCGGTGCGTAATGTACCTGACCGGCATGTCCAATATCCGCGATGTGATCCCCTTCCCCAGAACCGTCAATAACTGCGAACTGTAACAGGTTTCTGCGAAAGTCCCGCCGCCGGACAGGCGGCATGATTTCAGGGATGCTAAATGCGCCGCCGGACTTTTGCAGGACGGCTGGAGCGCCGGCTGCCGGCGCATGCGAGTTTCTGCGAAAAGGCCGCCCGGCGGCAGGATTTTCAAAAGGAGAAGGAAATGAAGTTTATTCATACAGGTGATATCCACCTGGGGATGAGTCCGGACTGCGACCATCCCTGGTCCAGAGAACGCGCCCAGGCAATTCGGGAAACCTTTGAAGAGATTATCCGTCATGCCCGAGAACGGGATGTGGATTTTCTCTTCATTGCCGGCGATCTGTTTCACCGCCAGCCCCTTGCCCGGGATTTAAAAGAGGTTAACTACCTTTTCTCTACGATTCCATCCGTCCGGGTGGTAATCATTGCCGGAAACCATGACCGGGTGCGTCCCAATTCCGCCCTCATGAGTTTTACCTGGTGTCCCAATGTTACGTTTCTTATGAGTGAAGAGATGGATTCCGTAGTCTTCGAAGACTGTAATGCCCAGATCTACGGCTTCAGCTACCACACAGCAGAAATCACGGAACCCCGTCTCAACACACTGGATATCAAAGACAACGGCCGGATTCAGATCCTTCTGGCCCACGGCGGCGACAGCCGTCATCTTCCTATTGAGCGAAGCCGTCTGGCTCAGTCCCCGTTCTCCTATATCGCCCTGGGACATATCCACAAGCCTCAGGTGCTTTTAGACCGGAGGGCCGCCTTCTGCGGTTCCCCGGAACCTTTGGACAAGACGGAGACCGGGCCCCACGGCATCTTCTTCGGAGAGATCAACCCGGTCTCACGGCAGGTGACTGCGCTGGAATTTATCCCCATGAGCCAGGCTCAGTACATCTCTCTGGCCGTAAGCGTTACACCGAAAACCACCAACGGAGAACTGGCAGCCCGGGTTTCCCAGGAAATCCAGACAAGAGGCCTCCAGCACATTTACCGCTTTATTATCCGGGGAATGCGGGATCCGGATATTGTATTCGACCTGAATGTACTGGAATCCCGTTTCCGCATCATTGAGATCGTGGACAGTTCAGAGCCTCAGTATGATTTTGCCCAGCTCTTTGCAGAACATCCCGGCGACATGATCGGCTTTTTTATCCGGGCTCTCCAGAAGGAAAACATGAGTCCTGTGGAAAAAAAGGCCCTGTATTACGGGATCAACGCCCTGCTTAAAACCACAGATGAAAGGAGCCAGCCATGAAGCTTCTCGACTTACATATTAATGGATTCGGAAAATTCCACGACTGCTCCATTCGTTTTGAAGATGGACTTAATGTAATCTACGGAAAGAACGAGGCCGGCAAATCCACTCTCCATACCTTCATCCGTGCCATGCTCTTTGGCATGGAACGGCAGCGCGGACGGGCAGCACGGACGGATCAGTTCAGCCGGTACAAGCCATGGGACTTAAAAGGCGGCTACGGGGGGCGTCTCCGCTTAGAATCCGGCGGCCATGTATACCGGCTTCAGCGGGATTTCCAGAATCCCAGGGATTTCACCATTGTAGATGAGACGGAAGGACGGCAGACGGAACCTACCCGTGCCTTTATGGACCGACTCCTCTGCGGTCTCAATGAAACTTCTTATGTTAATACCATCAGCATCGGCCAGTTAAAAAGCGCTACCGACAGCGGCATGGTGACAGAACTTAAAAATTACATTGCAAATATGAACACCACCGGGAACATGGCACTAAATATTACAAAAGCCTCCGCATTCTTAAAGGCACAGCGGAAAGAGCTGGAACGTCAGCAGACCCCGGAAGCCGCCAGAACCTACACCACCGTTTTAGGCGATATCCGAAACCTGGAGCGGGAGATATCCGCCCCGGAATACGAAAATCACCTGACGGAATTTCAGGAAAAGAAGGCACAGGCAAAGGCACAGCTGGATACCCTTCAAAAGGAAAAAGAAGATCTTCTCCAGAAAATTGCCAGAGGACGGCAGGTGCTGGAAAGCAGCCAGTTTACCGATGAAAACTCCATAGAAGCCTATGAGGCTCACGGAAATGCAGTCTATGCCGATTACACCCATGCAAAGAATCTCTGTGAAAAGGCATCCCGAAAAGCAGCCCCGCCGCTGTTTCTGGCACTGGGAATCCTGCTGGCAGCAGGCGGAGCCGCCCTGATGTTTTCTTCCCAGAGCGGGTTCCGGCTCCCTTCCCTCCTGCTCTTTCTGGCCGCTCTCCTTTCTGTAGGCGGCGGAATTTACTTTCTGGCCCGCAACAATGGAAACCGGAAGGATCTGGATTACAGCAAAAAACTGCTTCAGGAGATCCTGTCCCGCCATCTGGGGGATGAGACTGTAAGTTCGGAAGCCATGAATGCTTTTTCCCAGCGAATGGCCGAGTTTAAAAGACTCAGCCGCGCCGTTCTCTCCTCTCAGGAGACTGCAGCCAATCTGGAAAAGCAAATGGAGGAAATTTCCATCCGTCAGTCGGATTTCGGCGCAGAGATTGAAAAGCAGCTGAAAAGCCAGTGGGAACTGGAAAAAAAGCTGGAACATCTGGCTGCCTTAAAAACCCAGGCGGAAGGCTTAAAGGAGATTATCCGGGAAAATGACCGGATTTCCCAGGAACTGGCCGCCATCGACCTGGCTCAGGATACCATGACAGAACTTTCCACTTCCATCCGGGACTCCTTCGGCCTGTACTTAAATAAAGAAGCCTCCGATCTGATCAACGGCATCACAGGCGGTATCTACAACAGCATGAGCGTAGATGAAAACCTGAATGTATTTATGAATACAAAGACCAAGTTAGTCCCCATGGAACAGGTCAGCTCCGGAACCATGGACCAGATTTATCTGGCCCTGCGTCTGGCTGCCGCCAGACTGATCCAATCCGGGCCGGAGAAAATGCCTCTGATCTTTGATGACAGCTTCGTCCTGTATGACGATGAACGGCTCCGTTCTGCCTTAAAATGGCTGGCTTCTGCCGTGGACGGACAGATCATCATGTTTACCTGCCACCAGCGGGAAGCTCAGGTACTGACCGCCGCGCAGATTCCTTTTCACCTGATCGAAATCTGACAGAAAGGCTGTGGGCAGAGAGAACAACAAGAAAATGAGGAATGCAAAAATGAACCAGTTTAACCATGATCCCGCAGCAGGAGAATGCGGCGCCTTTTCGGAGGGTGGGCTTTCTTCTCCCCTCACCGCACCGGTAAATAAAATCATCCCATTCAGCAGTGTGGACGGCTACGGAAACCGGACTGCCATTTTTCTGCAGGGCTGCAACCAGAACTGCCTCTACTGCCACAATCCGGAGACCATCCGCATGTGTATTGCCTGCGGCAGGTGCGTTGACGCCTGTCCGGCAAATGCGCTTTCTCTCCAGGAAGGCCGCGTGGTTTTCCAGATTGATAAATGCTGCAGCTGCGACACGTGCATCCGTATCTGTCCCCACGATGCCTCTCCCCGGATCCGGAACCTGACGCCCAAGGAGGTGTTTCGGGAGATTTCTCCTAATCTGCCCTTTATCAGCGGCATTACCACCTCCGGCGGCGAATGTATGCGTCATCCGGCCTTTCTCACCGCCCTGTTTTCTCTGGTGCGGAAGGAGGGAAAAACCACATTTATCGATACCAACGGTCAGATTCCCCTGAAGGATTACCCAGAACTCCTGGAGGTCACAGACAAAACCATGATTGATCTGAAGGCCGGAGATGATGAGGATCATATCCGCCTCACTGGTCTGGGTGTCAGTCAGGTGGTGGAAAATATCCGCCTGGCCGCCTCCCTTGACAAACTCTATGAGATCCGGACCGTGGTTGTCCCAGGCATTGTGGACAATGAAAAAACCGTACGCCTGGGGAGCCAACTTATCGCTTCCTGGCCCAGTGTCCGATACAAACTAATCAAATACCGCCCCTTTGGCGTCCGCCGGGAATATGCAGATATTCCGGTTCCTGATGATAAAACCATGGAATCCCTGCGGCAGACTGCCTGGGATCTGGGCGTAAAAAATGTGGTCATTTCCTGATGGAAATGACCACATTTTTATCTCGCAGCCTTATACTGACTGATGGCATCGCTTAAATTCGCCGCCTGGCCAGAACGGATCAGCCGCTCTAACTCGGCAAGCCTTTCCGGCTGCATAAATTCTTTCCCTATATAAATCTCATATCGATCTGTAATTTCCAGTGACAGATCCTTGATCTGCTGATCCGAAGTCTTAAGGCGCTCTTCCTTTCGGGTCCGTTCTTCTTCAAGCTGCCGGATCTTTTCTCTGCTGTTGTTCCAGATCTCATCCGAAATAATATTCTGTGTCACCGTATCAAAAGTATTTAAGGCATCCTGCTTCTTTCTGGTCAGCTCCGTCAGATCCTGCTCTGTCCTGGCGATCTCATCATCATACTTTTCCAGATCATAGATCGCTTCATTCCGGTCCCGCCGGATGGTATTGGTAATCAGCCGGATCTTTTTCTGATTTGTGTGGATGGTATCGCGGATCAGCCGTCCCTGGCGGACAGCCTCCAGATGGCCCATCTTCGTGTGATTGCCCACCGTCAGATAAAGTCCTCCGGCAAGCAGAATATCCAGCAGATAAATCAAAATCAACATCCAGCTTTTCCGGACTGTCTCCCCGATCAGCAGATAAATGGCCCAGGGAAGGGCTGCAAAGAAAAAGAGAATAAACAGCACCAATATCCCGATCTCTCTGAGACTGCGGGGCATATAAAGAGCATAATACCAGGTACTGCCGCAAAAGCGCGGAAGCCGTTCTTTCTGAAGAAGTCCCCTCATCTGCGTCTTTAATTCCCGGTTATGGGCGTGAAGGGGAGCCGTTTCTTCCGCAATCCGGTCCCGCATTCCCTGGTTCTTGGCCTTCTCCCGTTTCTGCCTTGCTTTCTTAAGCCGGTCCTGTCCTTTGGCAATCTCTTTATCGTAGCTGGAATTAATCTCTTCCCGCCGTTTTTTTACCGTCAGGGCAACGGAATCTTCCGCCGCTTTCTTCTCTGTCTCCAGCTGCCTGCGCAGCTGCTTTTCTTCCAGATCCAGCCGGCTGCGTTCTGCTTTCATCCGGTCCAGCTTTTCCAGTGCTTGTCTGGCCTCCGCCAGCAGGGTATTCTGATCAATAGCAGGCTGTGTCATACCGTCCTCTTCACCGTATCCTTCCTGTATTTTTTCTGTTATTTTTTCGTATTTTTCTGTCCATTATCATATCTCTTATCTGGAAATCTATTCCCTATAAGCTTACTACAAATTCTCTCGGGGTACAAGCAAAATTCCGGCTGGACAGACTTCCTGCTTCATCGTATAATGGGAGACAGAAATTTCTGCAGAACAAAAAACGATTTTTCCGCAAACCAGTAAAAATCCGTAGAAGGAGGCAGGGCATGTTTCGTATGTGGGGCAAATTATGGAAGGACAATCATCTTGTGAGAGACACCGTCATCAATATTTCCGATTATTCTCTCTCCCGTACCCAGATGGTTTTCCAGTCTCTGGAAGAAATCTGTTACCAATTTGACTTAAGCCAGCCCATATGGCTGGATGCCAATATCCGTGAATTTCAGCGCCACGACAAAACCCGTTTTTCCCGGGATAATTTCGTGGAAGAAATTCCCTTTGATTATCTGGAACTTCAGGTGATCGAAGAATAAGGGGCTGTGAATCAAAAGAATCACAGCCCCTTATTCTCTGCATCCTGAAAAGAATGCAGGTATTTTAGTTACTGCTCGGCCGTGCATCTTCTTGACCGCACTAATGTGCGGTCAAGAAGCCGGGATTGTCATCCCTATGCGGATATCGGCCTCCGGCGGCTCTCTCAAGCAAGCTTGGAACGCCTCCGGAGGCCGATATCCGCGCACGGCTGAGTAGTAACGAATTATAATCTCTTTAACAGCGCCTCTCTGGCCTCTTCGTACCCGGGCTTTCCTAACAGAGCAAACATATTCTTCTTATAGCTCTCTACACCGGGCTGATTGAAGGGATTTACTCCTAACAGGTAACCGCTGATGCCGCAGGCAAACTCAAAGAAATAGAACAGCTGACCCAGATAGTATTCATTCTGTTCCGGAACATTTACCATCAGGTTGGGAACCTGTCCATCGGTATGTGCCAGAATTGTTCCGTTCATAGCGCTCTTATTTACAAAGTCCACGGTCTGTCCGGCCAGATAGTTCATACCGTCCGTGTCTACTTCTTCTTTTCCTAACACAATCTCTGCAGGAGACTCTTCTACATTGATTACCGTCTCAAACATGATCCGTGCGCCGTCCTGGATAAACTGGCCCATGGAGTGCAGATCTGTGGTCAGATCTACGGCTGCCGGGAAAATACCCTTGTGATCCTTGCCCTCGCTCTCGCCATACAGCTGCTTCCACCACTCGGATACGTAGTGAAGGCTGGGTTCATAGTTTGCCACAACCTCTACGTTCTTGCCCTTTCTCAGCAGGATGTTGCGGATGGCAGCATATAATACGGAAGGATTGGACTCGTAAGGCGTCTCCAGAGCGATCTTTCTCATAGAGGCAGCGCCTTCCATCAGCTTGTCAATATCGGCTCCGCTTACGGCAATGGGAAGCAGTCCTACTGCAGTCAGCACGGAGAAACGTCCGCCTACGTCATCCGGTACAACAAAGGATGCATAGCCCTCTTCGTTGGCCAGGTTCTTTAATGCGCCTCTGGCTTTATCCGTGGTAGCGTAAATTCTCTTATTGGCCTCTTCTCTTCCGTACTTCTTGATCAGAAGATCCTTAAATACACGGAATGCGATAGCCGGCTCCGTAGTGGTACCGGACTTGGAAATAATATTGATGGAGAAGTCCTTGCCCTCCAGCACATCCTCCAGATCCTTTACATACTTGCTGCTGATGCTGTTTCCAACAAAGTAGATTTCAGGAGTCTTTCTGGCGTCCTTGGAAAGCACGTTGTAAAAGCTGTGGGACAGGAATTCAATGGCAGCCCTGGCTCCCAGATAAGAACCGCCAATGCCGATAACCAGCAGTACGTCGGAATCCGACTGAATCTTCTTTGCAGCTTCTTTAATTCTTGCAAACTCTTCTTTGTCATAGTCTACCGGCAGGTCAATCCATCCGCAGAAATCATTTCCTGCGCCGGACCGGCTTAACAGTACTTCCTTTGCGCACTCTGCCGCCGCTTTCATGTTTTTCAGCTCATCCTCTGAAATAAAACAGGAAGCTTTACCATAATCAAACGTTACATTCTTTCCCATGGCTTATCCTCTCCTCTTCTGGATTCTATCCAATAATCTTTCTGCGCCCTGCCTGCCGTCAGCGGCTGATAACCCGTCCCGTTTCAAAACAATGACGCATTTTTTCACCCCTTAGTATACCACAAACGGATTTTAACGTCCATGATTTTGCCCATGATTTATACATTTTATCCCAGATATTCCCGGATTATTTCGCCCAAAACACGAATTTCCTCCGGCTTCAGATCTTTCATCCAGTTCTCGCCTGCAGATGTCCCGGCCCCGCCTCCTTCCGCCTTCTCCTGGCTGCGGACCGCCGTACGTCCGGCTGCCGCCTGCTCCAGGCTCTTCCGCAGCTGATTTAATGCTTCATCACTGACAATCTTATCGGCATCCTCCTCTTCCCGGCTCTGCATCCGGGTACGGCTGCCGGCGCCGTCCCGTATACTGCGGACGCTGGAAGAACTTCCGCCATTTTTGACTTCGGCTCCTCCATTCTGTCCGTTCATACCTCCTGCTTTTCCGGAATACGCCGCATTTTCCCTTTTCCGTCCGCGAAACAGACGGGCCGGTTCTCTGGATACTGCGGCCTGGGCGGCATCCAGCCCGCTCTTTTCCTCATCCAGATCCGGAAGCCGGTCCCTGCCAAGACGCTTCCAGAGGGAATTTTCCAGATAATCCTGTATGCTGACGCAGAGACGCTGACGCTTGTCCTCCAGACCGCATCCCAAATCCACCATAATATTGAAGATGCCTGTCAGCGCTCCCACGGAACTGTATAAGATAATATAATAAGAATCACACCGGTACCAGTAAGAAAGAAAGGCTGCCGCACCGCCTGTCAGGAAACACAAAGCCGTCATTTCCCCGGAAAAGGCATTCCAGCCGCCCGGCGTCAAAAAGCCTACCCGGGCATCATACACCTGCCGTTCTACAAACACCCGGGTATTGGCCACCCCCTGATTCAAGCGGAAAGTATCCTCTGCTCTCTGTCTCAGCTCCCGAAGCCATTTATTCTTCGTAAGCATCATGTTACCGGTTTCTTTGATCAATCGTTTGTAGAAGCTTCCCGCTGCCAGTTTGCCCGCCAGACTGATCAGACAAATGGCTGCCAGAACATAGATTCCTTTCCCCGTCTGTAAAAATTCCAGCATAATCATAGCTCCCCTTTCTTCCCGGCGCTTCATTGGCGCCTGATGGTGTCCATTATAATCACCGGATTTCTGTTTGGGAAGATGAGAGAGCCTAGAATCGTTCGTCAAATTGCGCCTCTATCCGCACCTGAAGGGGTAAAAAAACGGGAACGCCGCTGGATTCTGGATCATCCCGGCGATTCCCGTTTTTCTCTTAATTATGCTTCGTATCGTTCTGCCATAGCCAACAGAAGATTTACGGAATGGGTGATGGCCTGTGCTTCAAAGGTTTCATAATCCATATTTGCACTGTCATCTGCCTTGTCCGAGATGGCACGTACAATCAGCGCCGGAATCCCGTTCCGCCATGCTGCCTGCGCGATAGCCGCGCCTTCCATCTCTGTACAACTGCCCTGGAAGGTTTCCACCAGCCACTGCTTTTTATCCTTATCGGAAATAAACTGATCTCCACTGACAATCCTGCCGGTAAAGGTCCGGATATCCGGATTTACCAGGCTGCAGCATTCCTGAGCCAAAGCCAGAAGTCCCTTATCGGTGGGGAATGCAAAAATATCCATCTGCGGGATCTGGCCCACCGGGTAACCAAATCCGGTAGCATCCATATCATGCTGGACCGCATCTGTAGAAAGCACAATATCCCCTATATTAATCTCCGCCCGGAGAGAACCGGCGATTCCTGTGTTGATCACACCGTCTACCTGATAGCAGTCCGCCAGAATCTGCGTACACATAGCCGCATTCACCTTACCGATTCCGCACCGTACAACCACTACCGGCCTGCCCTTAATCTTTCCGGAATAAAAATCCATACCGGCCCGTGTTTCCACCGAAACATCATCAAGACAGTCCTTAATCTTTGCTACTTCTTCATCCATTGCTCCAATAATTCCTAACATGAACAACCTCCTGTTCCCATGACATCCGCTTCATCCGGCTTTTAAACGCCGTCCTTTTCATTATAAAGGTCTTGACAATCTTTTTCAATCCATTATACTGAATTAATAAAGTATGCGGAGCCATCACCTATGGAAGTGCAGAGGGACATCTTCTTACTTCTGCATAGCCTGCAAAAGACTACAGATGAACGATTGCCGCCGCATTTATTTATGAAGAGGAGGTAACGGTTATGGATTTTAAAACACAGGGCGTCTGTTCCAGAGCCATTCATTTTGAAGTAAAAGACAATAAGGTAACAAATGTATCCTTTGTAGGCGGTTGTTCCGGGAATACCCAGGGAGTTGCCCGCCTTATAGAGGGAATGGATGTGGATGAAGCCATCAGCCGTCTGGAAGGTATTCAGTGCGGCCCCCGCCCCACTTCCTGCCCGGATCAGCTGGCAAAAGCCTTAAAGCAGTATAAAGCCCAAAACTGATCATCTATACAGGGACTGCCGTATTCTCCCAGCTGCACGCCCATTTGCGGCGCGTACGGCTGGGAGAATACGGCAGTTTTTTGTCGGATCTTTGATTTTTACAACTGAGACAGATACTGCAGGATTCCCATAGCTACGGTCCAGGCAATCCGGTCCTGATACTCCTCCGTCTCCAAAAGGGCAGCCTCCCGGGAATTTGACAGAAAACCTGCCTCAACGATAATGGACACTGGCTTGGAATGTGTCAAAAGATAGTAGCTGGAGTTGGCCTTGGCCGCTCTCCGGTTCTCCTCTCCCAGAACAAAATCAAAGCGCTTCTGCATGATCTGTGCAAATGCCTTCCCTTTCTCCGAGTTCTGATAGTAAAATACCTGTGCTCCCCGGATCTCCGATTCATGATAACTGTTCTGATGAATGCTTACCATCACATCCGGCATGACTTCATTAATAATTTCAATACGCCGGCGCATATCTGCAGATTTTTTATTTGAGTCACTGAGACGATACAGGCCGTCATCACTTTCTCTGGTAAGAATCACCTGTATATCATTCATCTCCAGATACCGTTTTATACGAAGCACGATCTGAAGATTAATATCTTTTTCCAGCTGACCGCCGACACCTACCTTCCCCGGGTCCTTCCCGCCGTGGCCGGCATCCAAAACAACAACACCTTTCGGTGTTTTTGCTCTGGCATCCGGCGCCGATGTAAGGCTGCCTCTGCGGCTGAAAAAAACACCCGCAAGAATAAGCAGCACCAGGCCTGCTATGTACTGCACGCTTCTCCTTTTCACCCTGTTTCCGCCTTATGTTCTGCCTTTCTGAACATTATATTCTATCCGGCCGTCCTATATCCATAAAGCAGAATATCCCTGAAATCCGGAATTCGTGCCGCATATCCTGGCTCCTTTTCTCCTTTGTCTTTATCCGGATCAGGGCCAGGTAAGCCGATTATAGTCTGTTCTGGCTTCATCCAGAATATAATCCAGATATTCCGATGGAAGGCTGGTTCCTGCATGCTCCATCCAAAGCTGATACTCTTCACTGCTGTGGAGTTCCTGCGCAATTTCAATTGCCCTTCCCCAGTAATAATAGCAGTTTGCCCGGGCATACATCCGGGACATTCGATCCATCTCATCCTGGGTCAGATCCAGATCCGGCATTCTGGTCAGTTTGTCATAGGCCTGGTTATAAAAGACTTTCTCCAGAAATGGAGTCCGGTACTGGGAAAAATTCAAAAGATTCTCATCCGTCTGGCCGGTTTCTTCTGCCCAGGAATCCACATCCACAATCTGCGTCTCATACTGAAAATATCCGTTGTCCTGATAATAAAGAATACCATACTGACAGGGCGGCGTAGCAAGGGAACTGGTAACAATCTCGTAGATTCCTGTTTCGCCTCCCCACTCCGGGTCGCTGTTTGTATAATGCTGCACATGCAGATGTCCGCTTAAATACAGCGGAGCACCCCATCCCACCAAAAGTTCCGTAAGCCGCTCACTATGTTCAATGGTACAGTCATCCTGATAGATCTGGCTCTGATCCAGCAGATTATGGTGGCTTAAGGGAAGGATCATCACATTTTCCTCATAAGCTGCGTCCAGCTGCTCCTCTATCCAGCTGTATGTTTCCGTATCGATCATACCGCCGGTAAGCCTTCCGTTTTTATACTGACAGGAATCCAGCATAAGCCCCCACACCCTGTCGCTGATGGGATACACATAACTGAGGCTTTCTGAATCCCGGCTGACGGCTTCATCATATCCGTAATCCCGATATATCTCATAAAACTGCTCTGGCGAAGTGGTCTCCGCCGGAGCCTTCTTCCCGTCATAAAACCGGGAAGCTCCTGCATTATTAATATCATGATTCCCGGGAATCACGGCCACGGGAATTCCCTCTCCCTCAAGCTTCTCCAGATATCCGGCAAACTCCATATGACTCCTCAGTTCTCCGTCCAGACTCAGATCTCCGGTCAAAAGAAGCAGATCCGGCTTCTCCTGAATTACTTCCTCCGTAAAGGCATCCATGATCTGCCAGATATAATTGGTCACCTTTCCGTCTCCGTGTTCCACCATATCCACAAAACCGCTGCCCATATCTGTCAGCTCCCTGGCCAGGTAATGCATATCCGTGGCAATTATGATCTTAAGCCCCGGAGGCTCTTCTTTTACCTCCTCTTCCGGAAACGGTTCAATGATCTCTTCTATGGGCTCAGTAGGCTTTTCCTCTGTTTCTTCTGAAGGCCGTTGTGTCGTCTCCTCTGTCACCGGTTCTGTTCCTCCAGTCTCTTCCCTCCTGGTACAGCCCGTCAAAAGCGCAGCAAATAAAATCCCGTACACCGCCAGCCGCAAAATACTTCCCCACATGGGATCTCTGCCCTTTGCTTTCTTATCATCCAATCTCACAGGCAGCTCCTTTCCCCGGCCTCTTCCTCTTCCGATACGTCCCATCATTCATTTACCTTTATGACATCCCATACCGAAGCCGGTTCAAACCCTAACTTCCAGCAGGCCACTCCTGCCAGGTCATTTTCTCGGATCAGATCCATCTTAAGCCCCAGAGAACGCTCTTCTTCCATCCAGACCTGTTTTCTTACGCCTTCATCATCAATTTCACCGTAATACAGGCCCAGGTCATCCTGCCAGACCAGTTCCACGCCTTTTTGCTCTGCCCAGTCTTTGGCATCTGCAATGCCCAGCGCATCGGAGCTTCTCCCCTCTGTGCTTTCCTTCCATACTCTGGTATAAAAAGGAACCGCATTGATGACTTTCTCCTTGGGAACCAGTTCGAGGGTATCTTCAATTCCCTGCTTCACATAGCTATAAGAAGCAACCGGTCCCGGCTCTCCTCCTGCATAATGCTCATCGTATCCCATCACAATCACATAATCTGCCACAATCCCCTGCTCTCTCCGGTTATAGAAAGAATTATAGGCGGCAGGTACGTAATTATCCACAGAAAGCACAATTCCTTCCTGTCTGCAGGATACAGAAAGCTCCCGGATAAACTGAATATAATGGGGACCGGCGCTTTCCTTTAATCCCTCAAAATCCAGATTCAGTCCATCCAGATTATACTGCTTCACCTCTTCCATAAGACCATCTATCAGCTTCCGGCGAGTGGAAGTTTTCGACAAAAGAACTTCCGACTGCACATTGTCGCTGAAATTGTCAAGAAGGGCCCAGACCTGTATCCCTCTTTCATGAAGATATTCCACATAGGACGAATCCGCCAGAGAGGAAAAATTTCCTTCGTTGTCGGTCAGAGAAAACCAGGTAGGGGAAATCACATTGATTCCCCGGGTATTCTCCAGCAGAGATTCTATCGTTCGGTTGGCCGACTGGGATGTAACCTGATGCCAGGCAAGGCAGACTTTCTCATCCATGGAAATATTCCGGTATACCGGTTCTTCAAACGTACTTACATACGTAATGGTATCCGTATCCCCAAGACGCCGGTTTTCCAGATAACCAATGTGTCCGTCTGCAGTCCGTACCTTGCTCCAGCGGTCCATCTCTTCCAGCACCAGCACAGAGGTTCCCTCTTCTTCCTGAACAATCACAGGACTTTTCACGCCGCCCAGTTCCCGGACGGCGCCGGACCTCCTGAGAGTATGCCACTCCTCCGCATCCCATGTGGTATCGATGAAGATCCGCTTAACAGCATCCGCTGTAAAAGCAGAGACACGTATATCTGTATAGGATGCCGTCAGCTCTGCAGACAGGTACGCCTTTCCCTCAGAAATCTGAATATACGGCGCTCCTTTGCTGCTCTTCGTTTCCAGGTCCGCATATACGATAGATTCCGGCAATGCGTAAACCAGAAGCTGCTCATTCTCATCCCAGTAAAAACGCTCGTTGATATGATCATTGATCCAGGATGCAGGAAGATATACCTGCCCATTCTGGAAGAATCCAGTCTCCTCCTGCAGTTCATTATTCAGAAAAATCGCGGTCTCCTGGCCGGATACTTTATAATATGCTTCCAGATCCGCCGGTTCTTTTGTGGGCCAGTATTTCTGAACTGCCCTGTATCCCAGATAACCAATAAAGACGCAGAGCGCCATACCGATCATAATCAGCACCGGGACTATCTTTTTCATCTTTTGCACATCCTTCCCTGGTAAAATCCACAGCAGCTTGCATGCATCGGCAGCCAACGCTCCAGCCCTTCCGCAAATACGGCGGCGCATTTAGCATCCCTGAATTGATGCCGCCTGTCCAAACGGCAGACATTCACAGCAAGAGCGGCAGTTCCCCCGGCACCATTGGTGCAGAGGAACTGCCCATACAGGCAGCCGCCTGCCTCCGGCGAAAACTGCCGGTACAAACAGCAAAGCTCCCTTTATATCTTCCGTTATTATAACATAAAGATACCTGTATTTTTTTACTTTTTTTTGAACATTTCCTGAACGGCAGCACCTTTTGCATGCCGGACTTTACAGGCTGAAATGGCTTTGTTTTTTCACTACATCCGGCCTATGCAGATGCCATCCTGCTTGTTCCCTCCTTCCTTTTCTCTGCGCATACCGCCGGTTTCACCAGCGCCTGCGGCTGCCCTTTAAAAGCGTCTTGTAATGCTCCAGCTGGGCCTTCCGCACCATCTCATTCAGCCGCTTATGGTTCTCCCATGCCTGATGCGCATCCAGGTCCAGATATACCAGGTCAAAGTGGATTTCCGTCAGCTGTCCGTCATCCGTATTTATGTAGTCTGCCATATATACGGCTCCGTCCTCTCGGATCTCAAAAATCTTAAACCAATCCTTCTCCTGCTGCGTAATCCTGCCGTCAATGTAAATAGGAACGCCCTGATTCTGATAATTCTTAAGCTGCTCCAGGTATGCATGCTGTTCTTTATAGTTCTTTTTCCTTCTGCGGTCCTCACCCATATCCTGTTTTCTCCCTTCTCCCGTTCCAAAACCGGACGAAAATGCTTTTGTGCGCTATGTGCGGAGGTCTTTACCGTGACATATTAACTTCCTTCCGGCACAGTTTTTTATCTGCTTTTCGTCCAGATTCCGGCCAGAAATACTGCCGTTTCCCTGCTGATGGAAAATGCGTCCGGGGCAAACGGAATCCTCCGAAAGGCAAGCCGGCATCGCCTTTTCATCTCCCGTCTGGCTTCCTCGCTTCCAAAAACCATCAGATAGTTCCAGTGCTTCCTTCCCCGCTGCATCCAATCCCGTCGGCACAGCAGTTCTCCCAGCTTCCATTCATTTAAAGATGCCAGGAAGCAGCAGATACTGCACTGAAAAAACGGGGCTGCGTTTTCTTCCTCCAGACTTCCAAAGTCAATCAAAAGAACCTGATACGCTTTCATACATTCCCCCAGTTCCCGCGCACCGCTCTGGGGAAAATAGTCCACATCAAATACAGAAAATGGCTCCCCGCCGGATTTTCCGGAACAGATTTGTCCCAGCTGCGAAAAGGAACTCTGCCCTTTCCACTCCAGCACTGCTGTCCGCTTTCTCTCCACTGCCGCCAGATAATTGGCAAACAGCAGAGTAAAATGTGTAGCCCCGCACCCTCGTCCGGCGGAAGCAATACCAATGGTAACCGGGCCGTTCTCCCGTACCCGTCTCCTTTCTGCTCCTGACATGATCTTAATGCTTCTCCTATCTTCTTCTCCCGGCACGGAGTGCAGATGCCAGCCGCTGCGCTTTTTGCCGGATTCCGGTTCTTCTGTCTGCATTTCTTTTTCGAACCAGAAATTCATCAAGTCCCGGTTCCTGCCGTTCCTTCAAAATCTTTTCCAGCCGGCGCCACAGCATATCCAGCCATCTCTGCGCCTGAGGATCCGCACAAAAGGGGTTGGCAAAAAGAGGCATCTGCAGAATTGGAATCCCTTGTCCCGTCCGGGGTCTGGGCAGAAGGATTCTCTTATGTGAAAAATTGTAAATCAGAAGAATTCTCTCCTTATAAATGCGGATAAACTCCTCATCCGGAGGCCGGTTCCACCACTTGCCTCCGGCAATCAGAAGAACAGCAGCCGGTTCTTCCTTCGGAGAAACCGGCTCCTCGATCCTCTCCAGGGCTCCCCGGTCTTCAATCACCACCTGACAGGATGCCGGCAGAAATGCCGCCTGCCTGCCATAATAAGGTCTCACCAGGCATCCCCAGATCCAAAAGTTCCCGCTTTCATCCATCCGGCTGTTCTTTCCCAGCAGTCTCCGAATATTTCCCAATGGATGGCATTCTTCATAACAATTGGCAATTCCTCTGCGCCAGAGACTGGCAGAAAGGGCAAGGCTTAAGTGGGTCGCGCCGATGCATGCTTCATTCCCATACACCGCAACTACCAGAGATGACGCCGTTTCCTTCAAGAGATTCTCCAAATCTGTTTTCAGTTCTTCAGCTGACGAATACCGCTCCTTCCCATCAGCGGCAAGACAGGCCGATACGATCCGGCCGGCTTCGCGGTTCCACATTTTCTGTCCCAGGACAGCCGGGGTGATATCCCTGTCCGGGGAATTTCCGGTGGTCAGATAGAAAAGGAGGCATCCAATGGCATAGATATCTGTGCGTTCATCCAGTTCTTTTGCAAAATCATACTGTTCCGGAGCCGCAAATCCAATGGTGCCGAACCGCTTCCTGTCCTGATTCGCCTGAGAGATCGGAGCAGCTTGATCAAAATCGATCAGCTTTATGGTATCTCCGCAGACAAGGAGATTTTTCGGCTGCAGATCCAGATGGAGGATGGGTTCCGGCCCGGCAGTATGCAGATATCCCACCGCACTGCAGATCTGAATCCCATACTGCAGCACACTGCGGCGCGGCAAAGGCGAGCATTCACCGGCTATGGTTTCCAGAGAATTCCCCTGCAGGTACTCTTCGATCAGATAACCGCACTTCTCGTCTTCCTCAATATCATAGATAACAGGAATTCCCGGATGGCGCAGATCTTTTAAAAGAAGCGCCTCCTTCCGAAACGTCTCGTAGCGGACACTGTCCTTTCTCACGGCTTTAACAGCCCGGTATTCCCCCAGTTCACGGTGTCTGGCCAGATACACCGTTCCCGTCCTTCCACTGCCGATCACGCGGCATACCTCATACTTTCCAGCTAAAATCCACTCCCCAATCCATCACCTCCCTAACATCATCTCTGGAAATATTTTACTATATTTCCCATAATTTTACAATACCTATTTCGAAATCTATTAACTTTTTTTAAAATTTTTTTCATAGGAATTGCTATTTTGTGATATAGTATAGTATATTATTATTGAAGAAGTTTATCA
>DVKS01000228.1 GCA_018715905.1 Candidatus Caccovicinus merdipullorum
AGGCAGCGCTTCCACAGGATCTGTCTGGTATCAATGCCCAGGGCATTTCCCTGCTGGATGTGATTGTCAAGCATGGCCGCTAAAAGATTATTTGCCGAGGTGATGGCATGAAAATCACCGGTAAAATGAAGGTTCAGATCCTCCATGGGAACTACCTGGGCATATCCGCCGCCAGCAGCTCCGCCCTTAATACCAAAGCATGGACCTAAAGACGGCTCCCGCAGGGCGATGATGGTTTTTTTATTAAGCTTATGCATAGCCTGTCCCAGACCTACCGTAGTGGTGGTCTTTCCTTCTCCCGCCGGAGTAGGGTTAATGGCCGTCACCAGAACCAGTTTTCCGTCCGGTCTGTCCTTTACCTGTTCCCAGAGCTCGTCTGTAAGTTTTGCCTTGTACTTTCCGTAAAATTCCAGGTCATCTTCGCTGATCCCATAAGCGGCTGCCACCTCTTTAATGGGAAGCATCTGTGCCTCCTGAGCGATCTGAATGTCTGTTTTCATCGCGCATCTCCTCCTTTACTTTTCCTGACCGGCCATAAGCTGGCTAAATTCCTCCATGGTCATTAAAATCTTCCTGGGTTTCGTGCCTTCCTCCTCACCAACTACACCGGCATCTGCCAGCTGGTCCATGATCCGTGCGGCACGGTTAAACCCGATTTTAAAGGCACGCTGCAGCATGCCGATAGAGGCCTTTTCTTTCTCGATAATAAATTTCCCCGCCTGGGCAAAGTATTCGTCCCGGCCGGAGTCTCCTCCGCCCTGGCTCTGGACCGCACCGGCTTCCATGCGGCTTTCCACTTCCGGGCTGTATTCTGCCGTCATGCCCTGCTCTTTTAAGAAATCCACTACGGCAGATACCTCCTGATCTGAGACAAAGGCGCCCTGTACCCGCTGCGGCTTCGGGAAGCCGGATGGATAAAAGAGCATGTCTCCTTTTCCCAGAAGCTTTTCTGCTCCGTTCATATCAATGATAGTCCTGGAATCCACACCGGAAGACACGGAAAAGGCAATCCGTGAAGGCACATTGGCCTTGATCAGGCCGGTAATTACATTTACCGAAGGTCTCTGGGTAGCAATAACCAGATGGATGCCTGCCGCACGTGCCAGCTGCGCCAGACGGCAGATGGCATCCTCCACCTCGCCGGGAACCACCATCATCAGATCCGCCAGCTCATCGATGATGATAACGATCTGCGGAAGCTTTTTGGGCCGTTCCTCCTCGGGAACATCGGTTATGGACGAAATTTTTTCATTGTATCCCTTCAGGTCACGTACATTGTAGGCTGCAAACTTCTTATACCGGTCTCCCATCTCCGCAACAGCCCAGTTTAAAGCTCCGGATGCCTTTTTCGGATCCGTAACCACCGGAATCAGCAGATGGGGAATGCCGTTGTACACGCTGAGTTCCACTACCTTGGGGTCCACCATGATCAGCTTCACATTTTCCGGATCCGCCTTGTAGATAATGCTCATAATCAGCGTGTTGATGCAGACAGATTTTCCTGAACCGGTGGCACCGGCAATCAGAAGATGGGGCATTTTGGCAATGTCCGCCATAACCGGCTGACCGCCGATGTCTTTTCCGACTGCAAATGTCAGTCTGGATTTGCTGTTTTTAAATCCATCTGACTCCAGAAGATCCCGGAGGTATACGATAGAATTTTCCTTGTTGGGCACTTCGATTCCTACAGCGGACTTTCCAGGAATCGGCGCTTCGATGCGGATTTCCTCTGCCGCCAGACTTAACTTGATATCGTCTGCCAGACCTACAATTTTGCTTACCTTAACGCCCTGTTCCGGATGAAGTTCATACCGGGTAACCGTGGGCCCGCAGCTGATGTTGGTAACCGTTACGCCCACGCCAAAGTTGCGCAGAGTCTGCTGAAGCTTAATGGCCGTTTCCTTATACTCCTTGTCCGAAAAAGAACCGGCAGCCCGGTTTCCCCGCTTTAAAAGCGTTACCGGCGGGAAAACATAAGGCTTTTTCACCTCAGCCTTCTTTATCTGCACCTGTGCATTTACTGCCTGGGCACTGTCTCCCTCTGCGGCCTCCTGCCTCTTCTTTTCAATCTTCTTTTGCAGAAGTTCCGTCTCGGTCTCGATCACCTTTCCGGAAGCCGTCACCACCCGTTTCGGACCTTCCGGCACAAAAACACTGTCATAATTTACGCCGGTTTCCGTCTTTTCCTGAGGATACCAATCCGCTTGTTCCTCTGCAGAAACCGTCAATTCTTCTTCCTGGGACGCAGCACCGTCTCCCTGCCGAAGTGGAGCATCCGCTCCATGGACTTCGGTCATATCCGGCTCTGACGCAGATATCCCTTCTTCGGCCTCTTCCTGATGCAGGAATCCAAAAGATTCTTCCGGCTCCTTAGAGGCTGTCACATCCATCTCTGCCAGAGTCATCATCTCCCGGTCAGGATGGAGGGCTTCCGCCTTTTTCCCGCCGGACCGGACAAACAAAACGGGTTCCTCCTTTTTGTCTTCCTCAAAAGGCACAGGTTCCTCATATTCCGGAGGCAGGTCGATGCTTCCGGTAAACACATCATCTGCAGAAACCGGCTTCCCGTTAAACTGCTGTTCCTCTTCTTTAAGAAGCGCTTCCTCCCGTAAAAGTTCCTCCTCAAAAGGCTGACGGCGCTTCTCTTTCCGGTTCTCCTTATCTCCAAGCTTCTCCGTCAGATCCTCTAAGGAATCTTCCTTTTCTGTTAAGAATCCGGTAATATTGGTGGCATCAAAATCCACACCACGCACTACGTTTTCTTCCCGGAGCCTGCGCCGCTCCTCCTGACGTTCCTTCCGCCTCCGCTCCACATCCTCTCTGGCGTACTGATATGCCTTCCCGGATCCGTTTTTAACGGCCTTTACCACAGACCGCTCAGTAATGCATACGCCGCAGATAATCAGAACAGCCACGAAAATCAGATATGTACCGATGGTTCCCACCACCGCCGTCAGTGCGGCAGAAAGGAGGCCGCCCATAAGCCCCCCTCCTCTTCCGCTTAAGCTGGAATTCTGATAATAAGCCATAAGGCTCTCGCCGGCTTCCGGCCGGACGCCGAACATCAGCTGGGCCAGTCCGCAGATAATCAGGGCCGCCCCGATTACTGCCGCCAGCTTAAGCTTCGCCTTCCGGTTGCCGGAATTAGAAAGATAAAAGCTGGTTCCTACAAAGAGCAGAATGGGAACAATATAACCCACTGTCCCGAACAGCCCCAGCTGTACACTTCTCAAAAAATCTCCTACCACACCGCACAGATGAAAATTGCTTAAAAACAAAAGCACTGCCGCGGCAAATGCCAGGATAATCAGAACCTCAGCCCGCAAAAATGCAGGAACCTCCTCCTGGAACGTCTCCTGCTTTTTTGTCTGCTTCCCTGAATTGCTTTTGCCGGTTTTTTTTCTGGAATTTCCGGCTTTCTTTTGATTCTTACTTCCCTGTGCCACGAAAAATATGCCTCCCGTATCTGATCCAAAGAACAGAACGCCGGTAAAATGCGTCCTGTCGGATTATCCTTTTGGGCAAAACCAAAATTAGCCCATTATTAACAGTATACATAAGAATCAAAAAAAATGCAACCTTGGGATGTGCCGCAATATTCTCTTCCGGATATTCCGTCTCCTGATTCCGGTCTAAAAGCCATCCTTTCCGGAACTGTTTTCCGCCCTGTCAATCATCTCATGAAGCTTTTTTACTGCCTCCCGGATCCCGCCTACCTGGTCAATCAGCCCTTCTTTCACCGCCTGCTCTCCTACCAGCACCGTTCCCAGATCCTTGGTCAGCATCTTTGTATTGTGCATCAGATTCTTCAGCTGGTCATAGGCGATGTGGGCATGGCTTTCCACAAAGGTCAGGATCCGATCCTGGATCATATCGAAATACTCATAGGTCCGGGAAGTTCCGATAACCATTCCGCTCATGCGCACAGGATGAATCATCATAGTTCCTGTGGGAACAATAAAAGAATAATCCGCCGCCACCGCCAGGGGCACACCGATGGAGTGGCTGCCGCCAAGCACCAGCGAAACAGAAGGCACACTTAAGGAAGCAATCATCTCGGCAATGGCAAGTCCCGCATCTACATCGCCTCCGGACGTATTTAACAGAATCAGAAGCCCGTCAATAGAAGCATCATCCTCAATCTGCGCAAGTTTCGGCAGCACATGGTCATACTTTGTAGTCTTACAGCTCCCCGAAGCATTCTCATGCCCTTCTACCTCACCGATAATGGTAAGGAGCTGGATCTTTCTCTGCCTGCTCCCTTCTTCCAGCACCGTCTGCCCGAATTCTTCCAGTTCCTGATCTTTTTTATCCAGTTCATTCTGTCCCATACATTCCGCCTTTCTGATCCCTTTGGATCCGGTCACCTTTTTCCAGGTGCACTTGAAGATAGTATGGAACAATTCCGCCGCCTTTATGCCCGGCCGCCAGGCACTTCACAAAGCAAAAATACCGTACCTGCCAAAGGATAAAACATATCCTCTGCAGATACGGCATTTTGTGAAGTATGTGAAAAAGAGATTACCGTTCTTTCATGGGCACATATTCCTGAGATCCGCCTACGTATTTCGTCGCCGGACGCATAATCTTCCCGTCATACAGTTTGTTTTCCAGATTATGAGCCACCCAGCCCACAATCCGGCTGATCACAAACAACGGCGTAAACATATCACGCGGGATCTCAAGCATTTCGTAAGCAAATCCGCTGTAATAATCTACATTGGTAGGAATGACTTTGTTCTTGTCCTCCTTCATGACTTCCTTCACACACCGTTCAAAGAGGCAGTAGAAGTTAAATTCCTCCATCTTATACTGCTCTTTTGCCACCATCTCACAGTATCCCCTTAAGATCTCTGCTCTCGGGTCGGAAACCGTATACACCGCATGGCCGAAACCGTATACCAGACCGCTGCGGTCATAAAACTCACCGGCCATGATCCGGCGGATCAGCGCTTTCGCTGTTGCCTCGCTGGTAGAATAACCAATCTCATCGATCACGGCATCCATCATCTCCGCAACCTTGATATTCGCGCCTCCGTGACGCGGTCCCTTCAGAGAGCCGATAGAGCCGGAAATGGCAGAATACAGGTCCGTTCCGGTGGAAGAAATTACCACGTTGGTGAAAGTGGAGTTATTTCCGCCGCCGTGGTCCGCATGCAGCACCAGAATCGCATCCAGAAGATCCGCCTCCTTGGCAGTAAATTTCTTATCCTCCCGAAGCATATACAGAATATTCTCGGCAATGGAGTAATCTTCTCTCGGGTAATGGATCACCAGGCTCTTCCGGTCGAAATGATGAACCTTGCTCTGGTAGGCGTAGCAGGCTACAGATGGGAATTTCGCCAGAAGATTGACGCCCTTTAACAGAGTCTGATATACGTCCTGCGCATCCGGATCAGGATCGTAATTATAAAAGGTCAGGGCGGCCTGCTGAAGCTTATTCATTAAATTTCTGCCCGGGAGACGCAGAAGATTCATCTCCAGAAAATCATCCGGCAGGGCATAAAGGCTGCGCACCACCTCGATAAAATGCCGCAGATCATCCTTTGACGGCAGGTAGCCGAAGAGGAGAAGGAAGCATACTTCCTCAAATCCGCAGCATCCCGGTTTCCCCTTCACCAGATCATACACGCTGTAGCCGCGGTAAAGGAGGTTTCCTTCCGTAACCTCCACCCCATCCTCCCGGATCTCATAACCCACTACATCCGAGACACGGGTCAGCCCGATACGCACGCCTGTGCCGTCCTCATTCCGCAGACCTTTCTTCACATTATACTCTTTATACAGCTGGTTGGGAATGTCCGTATAGTTCGAGGATTTCCCGTAATATTGCGCCAAGTATGTGTTGTTCATGGGTATTGCTCCTTCTGCCTTAGTTTTTTTCTATAATACCACACTTCTTCTATCTGTCAATTCCTGTTTTCTGATTTCAGGGTGATATTTGACTTTTTGCAGTCTTTTTTCGGCTTTATCAGTCTCCCAGAACGTTCCGGATTGTCTTGGGCGTCCTGTAATTCCATGAGGAAATCTTGATTCCGCTTCTGCTGCTGGCAGCGTGAACTACCTGGCCATTTCCAATATACATAGCCACATGGTTTACGGTACCGCCGCTGTTTGCATAGAATACCAGGTCGCCGGGGCGCATCTCGCTGGAAGAGACGGATTTTCCCATCTTTGCCTGAGATCCGGAATAATGGGGCAGGCTTACGCCGAAATGCTTCATTACCTGCATGGTGAAACCGGAGCAGTCTACGCCATTGGTCAGACTGGTGCCTCCCCACACGTAAGGATTGCCCACAAACTGCAGCGCATAGTTCACAACCTGGGTCCGCAGGGATGCGGCTGCCTGGGCAGCTTCCTCCAGAGGCGAGAACTTGATGGCCTCAGGAAGGGCATAGCGCACCTCAACATTGTTGTCTCTGGTAGAAATGTAAGCGTGGTCCGTCCCTTCTCCGTCTGTCTCATCCAGCTCAATCTCCACCCAGCCGTCCAGCTGCTGGATAACCGAGTAGCGCTCTTCCTTGGATATCTGGGTCCAGATGGGAGCATCCGTAGAGGGCTCTGTACGCACATTCAGCCGGTCCGTATTTACAATCGCCATCAGGCTGGCGGTCTGTACCGCCAGGTCGCTGGCTTCCTGTCCCGTTGCCGTATACTGGGGATCTGCCGTAATATAGCCGGTGATATTGCCGGACTTTACTTTATACCAGCCGTCCAGCGTCTCCAAGATCTCTCCGGCCGCCTTGCTGGTCATCTTTCCGATGACTTTTCCATCCATGGAAGGCTCTTCCCGCACATTCAGATAATTGTTTACCTTGGAAATAACCAGATTATCATACTGGCTTAAGGCCATGGTGATCAGATCCAGCTCCCGGGCCTCATTCAGCGCATATTTCACTTCCACATAATCGGTAGAAATATATCCGGATGGGATCTTTACCCAGCCATCCAGCTCTTCCAGCACCTCGTAGCGCTCATTCTGCAGAACCTGTCCCACCACATTGGCGGGATCCAGCACCGGCTCGCTGCGGACATTTAACTTATCCGCCGTAACAATGGCACGCTTCTTTACATTAGGTCTGGCCGCCTCGATGGCAGCGTCACCGGTAAGCACATACTGGCTGCTGATATAACCGGAAAGGCCGCCGGAAGTGATCTGGTACCAGTCTCCTTCCTGTCCCACAATCTCACAGGCGCTGTCGCCCAGAAGCTTTCCGATGATCTTTCCCTCCGGATCGGGAGTCTCACGGATATTCAGGTATCCGCTTACCTGCACCAGACCCAGATTCGTATAAGAGTCCAGAACAGCCTGGATCTGTGCCTCCTCCTGTGCCGCCGCTTCTTCCTCCGGCGAAACCTCCGCTTGTGCAGACACAGCTCCGTCTTCCGTATCTGCCGCCCTCTGACTGTCGGCTGCTGCCGGCACCTGGGGCCGCGTACTGACATAATAATAGATCCCTCCGCCGCCCAGGGCAAGCAAAACAACAGCGCCGCCGGCCGCTAAAAGGATCCGCCAGTCCGGAAAGCCTTTCCGTCTCCGCCTCGCCCGGCTCAGCCGCGTCATATAGTCTTTGTTATCCAGCATATCGGTTCTCTCCTTAATTTAAACACCAAAGAAGGGGACCGGGAGTGCTGCTTCTTCCTATACAGCCCCGGCCCCCTTCATGCCTTTGTATCTGATGTTACATTTTATCACAGATTACCGGCTATGAAAATGTCAAAATTATTAAAAATCTATTACAAATCGAAATTTTTCTGCTATTTTGCCAGCATCATCCGATCATTGGCAAATTTTTCACCGCTTGCTTCCTCAAATTTCTGCAGAAGATCGGCCACTTGAAGCTTTTTCTTGGCCTCTCCTGACACATCGTAGATGATCTTGCCTTCATGCATCATAATGAGACGATTTCCAATGTGAATGGCATCGTTCATATTATGGGTGACCATAAGTGCAGTCAGTTTCTGGCTGTCCACAATCTCTTCCGTCAGATCCAGTACCTTTTTGGCTGTCTTCGGATCCAGAGCTGCCGTATGTTCATCCAGAAGCAGAAGCTTAGGCTGTTTTAAGGTCGCCATAAGAAGCGTCAGAGCCTGCCGCTGTCCGCCGGAAAGAAGGCCCACCTTGCTGGTCATACGGCCCTGAAGCCCAAGCCCCAGACGGCTTAAAGCGTCATAATAAAATTCTTTTTCCTCAGATTTGATTCCCCATCCAAGGCCTCTTTTCTGTCCTCTGCGGAATGCCAGAGCCAGATTCTCCTGTATCTCCATTCCGGCTGCCGTCCCCATCATGGGATCCTGAAAAACACGGCCAATGTATTTTGCACGTTTGTATTCCGGCTCTCTGGAAATGTTCACTCCGTCAATGACGATCTTTCCCGAGTCAATGGGATATACACCGGCAATCATATTCAGCATGGTGGACTTTCCCGCCCCATTTCCGCCGATAATAGTAACGAAATCACCGGGATCAAGGTGGAGATCAATGCCGTTTAAAGCCTTTTTCTCATTGATGGTACCTTTGTTAAAGGTCTTTCTTACATTCGTCAGCGTCAGCATTACTCCTCACCTCCTTCTTCCGAATAAGCCTGTCTCATCTTCCATTTATTTACGGCTACAGGAATGCAGAGAGCCAGCGCCACGATAATGGCAGACAGAAGCTTCATATCGTTGGGATCCATACCCATCTGCAGAACGATAGCCCGGATCAGGAAATATACCACGGAACCGATTACTGCAGAGGACAGTTTCCATGCAAAATGGCGGAATCTTCCTAAAAGCACCTCGCCAATTACAATGGCGGCAAGGCCGATTACAATCGCACCGGTTCCCATACCTACGTCCGCATACTTCTGGCTCTGGCACACCAAAGCACCAGAAAGGCCTACCAGTCCATTGCTCAGCATAAGGGCCAGAAGCTTGGTCATCTTCGTATTTACGCCCAGCGCCCGGATCATATTTTCATTATTTCCGGTGGCCCGCAGGGCGCTTCCGATCTCCGTTCCGAAAAACCAGTACAGGGCAGCCACCACCAGGATCGCAATAATAATGCCGATTACCAGCGATGCCTGGGACTGCGTTAAGCCCAGCTTCTGTACCAGAGGCGATGCCGTCTCCACCGTCTTGGTTCCTGTGCGGCCCACCAGCCGGGAGATCAGCGTCTCTTCCTGCAGAAGGGGATTGTTGCTCTTTCCTCCCATAATCCGCAGGTTTATGGACCAGAGGCCGATCTGGGTCAGAATTCCTGCCAGAATAGCCGGAATCTCAAATAAGGTATGAAGCAGTCCTGTCACTGCTCCCGCCAGCACACCTGCAAAGGCGGATACCACAATCGCCGCCACCGGGTCCATATGAAAATTCAGAATCATAACCGCACAGACGCATCCGCCCAGCGCAAAGCTTCCGTCCACGGTCAGATCCGCAATATCAAGAAGCTTGTACGTAATGTAAACGCCCAGAACCATGATTCCCCACAGCACTCCCTGGGCCGCCGCGCCCAAAAGGGCCGTAAATAAACCGCTCATACCTGAAAAACCTCCAAATTTTTTCCTCTGCACATGATAAAAGGCTTGCATAACAAGGAATAACGGGCGCCATCCCCTTTTATGCAAACCGTTTACCGCCCGGAAAGACGGCCCGGAAGGGCCGCTTTTCCGGACACATCATTACTGAAGACCGGAAACGTCAATTCCCAGAATGTCAGCTGTTTCCTGATTTACCTGAAGTTCGCAGTCTTCTGCTGCCAGATAGCCGATGGGGATCTCTGCCGGATCTGCTCCGTTTACCAGAATGTCCACCGCCTGCTCGCCGGCCAGATAGCCCAGTTCATAATAATCAATTCCGTAAGTAGCCAATCCGCCGGCCTCTACCATACCGCCTTCTCCGCAGATAACAGGAAGTCCGTTGTCATTGGCAACCATGGCTACGGTAGCCATACCGGCTGCAATCATATTGTCAGTAGGAGCATAGATGGCGTCTACCTTGCCTACCATGGACTCTACTACAGTCTGAATCTCATTGGATGCAGATACCGTATATTCCACAGCTTCAAGTCCCTCAGCCTCGCAGGCTTCTTTTGCCATCTCTGCCTGCAGTACAGAGTTCGCCTCTGCAGAGCAGTACAGGATACCCACCGTCTGCGCATCCGGAAGGATCTGCTTTAACAGCTGGATCTGCTCTGTTACGGGGGTCAGATCGGAAGTACCGGTTACATTTCCGCCAGGTGCGGCATTATCAGCCACCAGCCCGGAATCTGCCGGGTCCGTCACTGCAGTAATCACTACCGGGGTATCGGCAATTACACCAGCCACTGCCTGTGCCGCCGGAGTAGCAATGGCGAAAATCAGATCTTTTCCGTCACTGGCAAACTTCTCAGCAACGGTCTGGCAGGTAGACTGCTCGCCGGCCGCATTCTGCTGATCGGCTTCGTACTGGATTCCCGCCTCATCCAAAGCGGCAAAAAAGCCTTCATTTGCCTTATCCAGCGCATCATGCTGGGTCAGCTGGAGAACACCGATCTGATATACCGTATCCGATGCGGCTGCCTCTGCTCCTTCTTCTGCAGCAGTTTCTTCTCCGGACTCTGCTTCTGAAGAAGCTGCGGTCTCCGCCGCACTTTCTGCTGAAGTCTCTGCTTCCGTGGTTTCCGTCTGTCCGGATCCGCAGGCCGTCAGGGATAATCCCATAACTCCCGCCATCACAAGAGCCAGAACTTTTCTGCTTTTTCTCATAACACTTCACTCTCCCTGTAATAAAGTAAGATTTTCCGAACCGGAGTTCTGAAATCCTATTTATCATACTACAAAATGAAGCGCCAGTCAATTTTATCACATTAATTTTTTTAGAATTTAACGCGATAAAGAGTCGGAAATCTCTTCCTCGTCTCCTTCCACCTTCTGAATCGGCAGAGTTACCAGAAATTCACTTCCTTCATCCACTTTGGAACGAACCTGTATGGTACCGTGATAGAAGTTTACAATATGCTTTACGATAGAAAGACCCAGACCTGTGCCTCCCTGTTTCTTGCTCCGTCCCTTATCCACCCGGTAGAACCGCTCAAAAATCCGGTCCAGAGACTCTTCCGGGATTCCCACTCCGTTATCCCGGACCTTTAATATCATATGATCGTCTTCTTCCCGCACCGTAACCCACACCTGCCCTCCGGGGCGGTTATACTTGACGGCATTGGACATCAGATTTAAAAACAGTTCGCGGATCTGCTGAGGATTCGCATAAATCCGAAGAGGCGGGCAGTCTGTGTGGAGAAAAATTCCCTGGTTTGCAGCCAGCGGTTCCAGAGAGCTGCGGATATCCTCCACCAGCACCGCCACCCGCACAGGCGAAAAGGATATTTCCGCCTCCTTTGCCTCCAGACGGGAAATCATCAGAATATCATTAATCAAGCTGGTCATATGTACCGCTTCTTTCTTAATTCTCCGGATAAAATCCTTCTGCATAGCCGGATCTGTTATAATATCATTTTCCAGAAGTTCCGCATATCCCTGGATTGATGTAATGGGGGTTTTCAGCTCATGGGACGCATTGCTGAAAAACTCCTGACGGATCTTCTTCTCCCGCTCGATCTGCTCCACGTATTCTTTTACATTATTGGACATCTTCACTGCCGTTGCCCCGATCACATTGATCTCCGGATACGGGCTGGGTTCAAAATGCAGATCCATGTACTCTCCCCGCACTTTCATCATCTCGTTGGACAGATCCCGGATAGGCTGGATCACAGAAGTAACGAAACGGTCAGTAACACTTAAGGACACCAGCACCGCCACCGCAAAGCTGAGCCAGGCAGCCGGCAGCAGCATAGGAAGATACTCCTGCATTCCGGAAAAGGGCACCGCAATCCGCAGGACAATTCCCGATTCCGGAGACCGATAAGCTACATACAGCATATTTTCTTTCAGAGTATCGGAATATCTGGTGGAATACCCCTGACCTTCCCGCAGAGCCTGGGCCACTTCCTCCCGTTTCAGGTGGTTATCCATGTCTTCTTCTTCCGCTCCGGTGTCTGCCAGCACCGTGCCGTCCTCCGCAATGAACGTAAGCCGGCTCTGATTCAGGCCGGCTATCTCTTCCATCTCTTTTACCCGTGTTTCCAGGTCATCTTCGTAATCTAAAATACTGTCAATACTCTCCAGCGTGTAAAGCATATCCTTACGCACGGTTCTTAACATCATACTGCTGGCAGCCACGTAGAAAATCACGCTGTTCAGCGCCAGTGCCGCCAGGAGCACCTGAACGAATTTAATCACGATTGCCTTCCGCAATTTTCATCACCTCACCAGACGATATCCCACGCCTCTTACCGTTTTGATACAGGAACCGCCATCCTCGCCAAGTTTCTGGCGGAGAGTACGGATATGCATATCCAGGGTACGGGTCTCGCCGTCATAGCTGTATCCCCAGATCTGATTCAGGAGTTCATCCCGGGTCACCACCCGTGACTGATGCTCCATCAGATAAACTAAAAGTTCATACTCTTTTAACGTCAGTTCCACCCGTCTGCCGTCGCAGGAAACTTCCCGCGTCTTTTTATCCACCTCAATTCCATAAAAAGACAGCCTGACGGTCTCTTCCTCCTGTCTGCCGGAACGCCGCAGAAGACTGCGGATCCTGGCAGACAGTTCCAGGATCCCAAAGGGCTTAACCATGTAATCGTCTGCACCGCAGTCCAGCCCCACTACCTTATCCAGCTCTTTTTCCTTGGCCGTCAGGACAATAATGGGAAGATTGCGCACGTTTTCCGTCTGACGGATCTTTTTGATGGCAGTAATTCCATCCATCCCCGGAAGCATCCAGTCAAAGATCGCCAGATCCGGCGGAAGTTCCTGGATCCTGGCCAGCCCCTCCTCTGCTGTCTCAAAGGCCTCTGCCTCATAGCCAAAGCCCTCCAGCGCAATTTTCAAAAGATTTCGGATGTTTTCATCGTCTTCGATTACATAAATTCGCTCCATAGTTATCCTCCGTTTTCTGCCGTTTTCCTGTGATGTCTGCTACATCTCATCCCGTACATAGCCGGCTATGTTATGAGCGTGATCAGACACACGCTCCAGGTTGCTGATGGCATCCAGGAAAATCACACCGGTTTCCGTTGTACATAAATTCTTGGAAAGACGCTCCACATGGCGCTCGCGCAGATCTTCTTCCAGGCTGTCTACCTGTTCTTCGCACTGCACCACCTGGCGGACCTCATACATATCATGTGCCTCCCTGGCCTTAACCGCATGGTCCACGGAATCCACCGCTGCCATGATGATCCCTTCCATTTCCCTCTGTGCCTCCGCGGAAAACTGAATGTTGTTTTTGATCTTGGCTTCCGCCAGTTCTGCCAGGTTCTTGCAGTGATCGCCGATCCGCTCGATATCGCTTATCGTATAAAGCAGGTTCTTTACCAGGAGATGCTGCTCTTCATTCAGAGAAAGATTGCTGACCTTCACAAGATAATCGGTAAGCATCCGTTCCATGTGATTGATGGTTTCCTCATTTTTCAGGACTTCCTCCGCCTCAAACTGGTTATTTTTCAGGATCGCCTCTCCCGATATCTTCAGATTCATAAGTGCCGTCTGTCCCATGCGGACTACCTCGTTTTCCACATGCTCAATGGCAAAAGACGGATTTTCCAGAATACGGCTGTCCAGGTGACGCATCATCTCGGACTCTACATCTACTACCTGCTCTTTTTCTTCCTTCGGCTCCTTTACAAAGACATAGGAAAGTTTTACCAGATAATTGGTAAAGGGGAACAGGATAATGGTATTTGCAATATTAAATATGGTATGGAAAATAGAAATCTCCACACTGTTGATGGGCGAAGCCGCCAGCTGCGGCCGGAACTGGAACAAAATAAACATAAGAATGCCAAAGATTACCGCGCCGATACAGTTAAAAAGCAGATGAATCACCGCCGCTCTTTTGGCTGTACGGTGTGCGCCCACACTGGAAAGCAGTGCCGTAACACAGGTTCCGATATTCTGACCCAGGGTAATAAAAATAGCCGACTGCCAGTTTACCACTCCATTTAAGGCAAGGGTCTGCAGGATACCTACAGATGCAGAAGAACTCTGAATAATGGCAGTTACCACTGCACCGGTAAGAATGCCCAGAAGCGGATTTCTTCCCAGCACCGAAAATGCCTGGGCAAAAATCGGCGCGTCCCGGTAAGGCTTAATCGCTGAAGACATAAAATCCAGGCCGATGAAAAGAAGACCGAAACCGATAAAGATCTCGCCGATCTGCTTTTTTCTGGAATCCTTGGCGAACATGATCACTGCCGCACCGATACCCACTAAAAGGGGAGCGAAAAATTCCGGTTTCAGCATTTCGCCCCATTCACTCATGGACACGATCCAGCTGGTAACCGTCGTACCGATATTCGCTCCCATTATAATGCCAACTGCCTGACCTAAATTGATAATTCCTGCGTTAACAAATCCCACTACCATAACTGTGGTAGCCGATGAACTCTGGATAATGGCAGTAATTCCCGCTCCCACCAGAATTCCAAGCAGTTTATTGGAAGTAAGCACCTCCAAAAGCTGCTGCATCCGGCTGCCTGCCGATTTCTGCAGGCCGTCTGCCATGGCATTCATTCCGTAAAGGAACATACCAAGGCCGCCGATAAACTGAAACAATACGCCGACTGCTTCCATACTCTGATTTCCTCCTGTTTGTAATTACATAACTTTCGGACAGGCAGACCTGTCCCTTTCTCTCTTCTCTGTAAAAGCATAACAGAGGTATGTAAAATTTACAGCATCGGAATGTAAAATCCATGTAAAATTTCCATTCGTTTCAGCTTCCTGTTCTCATTTTGTACAGAAGTTCCTCTTTTTATAAGTTCCCCCGGCAATTCCCGTCATCTCCCAATGGTCACAGGCAGAAATCCTACAGGATCTCCTGATATACCCGCATCACATTCCCATAAAAGACCGCCTCGATCTCTCCGGTGCGGAAACCGTCCCTCTCCATGGCTTCCGCCAGAAGCTGCATCCCGGAAGCATCTCCAAATTCTACCGGATTGGGAATACCGTCAAAATCCGATCCAAGCCCAATTACGCCGATTCCTCCCACCTGCTTCATGTGGCGGATGTGAGCCAGAATTTCAGAAATATAAGCCATCTCCTCTCCGTTTCCTCCCGGCTGTCTCATTACAAACGCTTTGTTGAAATTCATGCCTGCCACGCCGCCCCGCTCTGCCAGTTCACGGATCATGGCATCCGTCAGATTCCTGGGATGGGGTGTCAGCGCCCGGCAGTTGGAATGGCTTGCTACAAAAGGCTTTCTGGTATGACGGAATACATCCCATATCCCTGCGTCATTTAAATGGGCAATGTCGATGATCATCCCCATCTCCTCCATGGCTTCCACAAAAGCAATTCCGGTTTCCGTCAGACCGTGCTCCTCATCCGTCTCATAATGCACCTGTCCGCCGGCTTCTTCTACCCGCCGGTTGGGCCATCCCAGTTCATTCTGGAAATTCCATGTCAGCGTCATCATCCGCACCCCAAGCTCGTAAAGAATCCTCAGGTATGCGCCCTCTCCCTGACAGACGCCGCCTTCTTCTACAGTAAGAAGAGCCGACATTCTTCCCGTATCCCAGTTCTTCTTAATTTCCTCCCAGCTTTTCACAATGCCGATCCGCTCCTGATTGGCCCTCATCTCCGTAAAAAAAGTATCGGCCAGCTTAAGGCAGTACAGAAACGGCGAGTCTCCGGCAGTCTTTAAATGGGTAAATAAAGCAAAGTTCTGCAGACCGCAGCCGCCCATCTCCAGTTTATCCAGGTTTACGCTTAAGGCACAGTCCCTGATGGAGGCCTCTCCCCCCTTTGCATGATCCTGATAAAGTTCCGAAATCGTATCACAATGCATATCAATAAACCGTATCATAGATGCATCCTCCTAACCAAAATCTCCTTTTTATTCTATCATATCTCCTGACAAAAAGGAACTTGCCTGCATTTGAAATTGAAAAGACGGGTCAAAAACCCGTCTCTCATTTATCATCGTCTTTTTAATCGTCTTTTTAGTCGCTGCGAAGGGCATCGATGGGATTTAACTTTGCCGCACGGTTTGCCGGCATATATCCAAAAATCAATCCGATTCCCACAGATACGCTGAAGGAAATGATCACCGCCACCGGAGTGGGAGTGGCGGTAATGCCGATCAGGTTTCCAGCCACCTGGGTTACAATGGCTCCCAGAATAATGCCGATAATGCCGCCGATGGAACTGGTGACTGCAGCTTCGATTACAAACTGCTGCATGATTGTTCCCCTCTTTGCTCCCAAAGATTTCCGGATTCCGATTTCTCTGGTCCGCTCCGTTACCGACACCAGCATGATGTTCATAACGCCCACGCCGGCTACCAGAAGGGAAATTCCCGCAATACCGCCCAGCATTCCTGACATCATGGCAATCTGCTCATTTAAGGAATCCAGAAGTTCGCTGTTTGCCGTTACATCGTAAAGATCTTCATCCTTGTATACCTCATACAAATAATTCTCAATCTCCGTTTTGCAGGTATCCGTATTGTCTGTAGTAATGGTGGCGAAGGTATAACTGGTGATATCTGCACTTCTTGAAAGCTTTGTGGCAATGCTGTAAGGCATCCATAAAAAGTCATCAGTGCCGCCTTCTTCCAGCTCATCTTCATCCTGTCTCTCCGCCACGCCCACAATCGTAAAGGCATACCCGTTTACCTTAACGGTCTGATTCAGTGCCTCCTGGGGACCTCCAAACAGTTCGCTGGCCACATAATATCCCACCACGCAGACCTTGTTTCTGGCTGCAATATCCGCATAGGAGATATTCCGTCCCGATTCCAGCTCATACCCCATAATATCCAGATATTCTTCACTGTAGCCTCCCACAGAAGTATAGTCCAGGGAATCCTCCCCTTTCTTTACTACAGCGCTCACTGACACACTGGGGGACATCTGGGCAAACAGGTCTTTGTGCTCATCGTAAAAGCTGTACATCTCATCCACATCCACTGACCGGGAAGAAAGGTTCGTCAGACGGACCGAAATCCGGTTTACACCCATGCTGGAAAAACTTTCCACTACAGAGGACATGTATCCATTTACAATGCTTACCAGAATAATTACGGAGGCAACGCCGATAATGATTCCCAGCATAGTCAGAAAGGAGCGCATTTTGTTGCTCCAGATGCTTTTTATGGCTAACTTAAAGGATTGCAGCATAATCTTTCACATCTCCGTCAAAATTAATCTTTCCATCGTAAATCCGCACCACCCGCTTCGCCTCCACGGCAATGGAGTTGTCGTGGGTGATCATCACAATGGTATTTCCCTCTTCATTGATCTTCTTCAAAAAGTCCAGCACTTCCCGGCTGGTACGGGAGTCCAGAGCTCCCGTGGGCTCGTCAGCCAGGATCAGGGAGGGATCCCCCGCCAGAGCTCTGGCGATGGAGACCCTCTGCTGCTGTCCTCCGGAGAGCTGGTTGGGCATATTTCTCCACTTTTCTTTCAGCCCCACTTTCTCCAGGGACTCCATAGCCCGCTCCCGCCGTTCTTCCCTGCCCACTCCCGCGTAGAGAAGGGGCAGCTCCACATTTTCCAGCAGGTTTAACTTGGGCAGCAGATTGTACTGCTGGAAGATAAATCCGATCATTTTGTTGCGGATGACGGCCAGCTGGTCGTCGCTCATGTCGCTTACGTCCTCGCCGCCCAGATAATAGCTGCCTTCTGTAGGTACGTCCAGCGCCCCGATTATGTTCATCAGCGTGGACTTTCCGCTGCCGGATTTTCCCACAATGGCCACGAATTCTCCTTTGTAGATGGTGAGGGTGATGCCGTCGTTGGCCCGCACCTCCTCATCTCCCATATGGTAAATCTTATAGATATCTTTCAGCTCTATGAGCGGTTCCGCCATAGCACTTCCTCCTATCTGTCTCAGTCCGCTTATTCTATCTGGGGCCCATGCCGCCACCGCCTCCGGGAGCGCCGCCACCGCCGGGCCCGCCTCCCATACCGCCGCCCATGCCGCCCATGGGCATCATGGAAGCGCTGCTGTCGGTGCTGGACTCATCCACATAGACCTCGTCTCCCTCGGACAGGCCGCTGGTGATCTCCACATACTCGTCGCTGATCAGGCCGGTCTCCACCTCCACAGAACGGAAGCCGGCGGGCACACCGGGCTCTGCCTCCGCGGACGGATCTTTCACATAGACCCGGTTGCCCCGCATGAGGGAATCCGCGGGAATGGCCAGCACGTCTGTGGCCTCATCCAGGATAATGGTTCCCGTCACGTTCATGCCGGGGATCAGATCTCCCGCGTCGTCCAGGGTCACAGTCACCGGATAGTTGGTGACCCCGTTGGAATAGGAGCCGTTGATGCTCACATTGGTCACTGTGCCGGTGAAGGTCTGCCCTTCAAAGGCATCCGCCACCACCTGTACCTTCTGTCCCACTTCCACGCTCTGGATATCCATCTCGTCAATGGACATCTCAAAGGTCAGTTCCGACAGGTCATAGATAATGGCCAGAGCGGTCTCCGAGCTGGAATCTCTGGTGATGGTCTCTCCGGCGTTTACATTTTTTACAATCACCTGTCCGGAGATGGGG
>DVKS01000027.1 GCA_018715905.1 Candidatus Caccovicinus merdipullorum
CCAGAGCATTAATGTGACACTGGAAAATGAGTTCACTCCCTTTTTGTATCCCAACCAATACGTGAATTTCAATCAGAGCAGCAACGCGGTGGCAGTCAGCGACCAGCTTTCTGCAGGCGCTGCAGACCCTATGGGTGTGGTAACAAGCATCTATAATTATGTGGTGGACAACCTGACCTATGACTATGAGAAGGCCGCCACGGTGCAGAGCGGCTACCTGCCCAATGTGGATCTGACTCTGGCTACCCAGAAAGGGATCTGTTTTGACTATGCGTCACTGATGACGGCCATGCTGCGGGCCCAGGATATTCCTACGAAGCTGGTAATCGGCTATACCGGCCAGCTGTATCACGCATGGATCAGCGTGTACCTGCCGGAACAGGGATGGATCGACAATATCATATACTTTGACGGGCAGAACTGGAGTCTGATGGATCCTACATTTGCTTCCAGCGGCGGAAGAGCCCATGGGGGCGGCGACAGCTCTTACCAGGCAAAGTATTCCTACTAAAGAGGACGGACCTTTTTGTGCCCGGCGTTGATGTGCGCCGGGCTGTGAAAATCCGGCCGCGCTGTGTATTTACGGAGAGGAGGAGCCGCTTTGGGCGGCGAATGGAAAGATGAAAAGTCCGGATACAAAGGAAGCGGGGGCAGAGGAGTCCCAAAAGAAAGAGACGAAAAAGGGAAGGAAGGCTTCGGAAAAATACAGCCTTCAGGAGCTTTCCGCCTTCTGTCTGCAGGTGTCCCTCCTTCTGGAGGCAGCGGTGCCTCTGGATGAGGGACTTTCCATTATGGCGGAAGATGCGGGAAGTCAGTGGGAGAAGGAGATGCTTCTTTTTATGGCGGAAGGCGTGGAACTGGGAGATCCCTTTTTTCAGGTGCTGGAGCAGACCGGGGCATTTCCCGCCTATGTGGTTCGAATGGCCAGGCTGGGGCAGAGTACCGGTACCCTGGATCAGATGATGCTGTCTCTTTCGGAATATTATGAGAAAGAGTATTTTCTGGTGCGGAGCATAAAAAATGCCCTGACTTATCCGATTATCATGGTATTTATGCTGCTGGCAGTGCTGTTTGTTCTGTTTGTACAGGTGATGCCCGTATTTGAAGATGTGTATGAGCAGCTGGGCGCTCAGCTTTCGCCTGTCGCTTCGACAGCCATCCGTTTCGGCGGCGTGTTCAGCGGCGTGGCTCTGGCGGCGGGCGCTGTGCTCCTTCTTGTGTGTGCAGCGGTGTGGGCACTGACCCGTATGGGGAAGCGGTTCCTTTTTCTGGAGCGGCTTGTTTCCTGGGGTAAGAAGCGCAGCCGCATCGCATTGGCAGTGGCAAACCGGAGATTTACTTCCGTTCTGGCTCTGACTCTTCGCAGCGGTCTGGAACTGGAAAAAGGACTGGAACTTGCTGCGGAACTGGCGGAGAATCCGGCAGTAGAAGGGAAAATCCAGATCTGCCGGGATCTTCTGGAAGAAGGACAGAGTTATTACGATGCGCTGAAGGCCACAGGCCTTTTCTCCGGCTTCCACATCCAGATGATCAAGACGGGAAACCGAAGCGGCCATCTGGACCGGATCATGGATGATATTTCACGGGATTACGAGCAGCAGGCCGATGAGGCCATTGACAATGTGATCTCCCGGTTTGAGCCCACCATGGTGGCTGTGCTTGCTGTGGCAGTGGGGCTGGTGCTCCTTTCGGTGATGCTGCCTTTGGCCGGCGTACTTTCAACCATTGGATAATACCGGGGTCAGATTTCCTATGACCCTGGCATTACAGGATAAGGGGAATCATCATGAGGAGAATACAGACGAAAAAAAGAGATTTGTCCGGCGCCGGATTCCTGGCATCGGTTCTGGTCTTCCTGCTGATCATGGGGGCCTTTGTGACCGGCTCCCTTTCCTTTTCAGGGAAGGCAGAGGCCGAGGGAGAGGAGACGCTTAGGAGCGCCATTGCCCGGGCCGTGGTCCAGTGCTACGCCATTGAGGGAAGGTATCCTCCCAGTGTGGAATATCTGGAGGAGAATTACGGCATTCAGATCGACCGGGAGCGGTATTACGTGTTTTATGAGGGCTTTGCCTCCAATGTGATGCCGGATATTACGGTGATTTCGGCAGAGGAATAAAGGCAGGTGCGGGAAAACTAGGAGGCCGGATATGGCGGAAGGATTTGAAAAACAGTCAGGAATGAAAAATCAGGAAGGAGCAGGAAAGGGAAGGAGCCGCGGCCAGGCCGTGAACTTTTTATTTACCATGCTCCTTTTTCTTGCTTTTGTGCTCTGTGCACTTTTTACGGTTCTGATCGGCGGAAAGGTTTATGAAAATATCAATCGCCGGTCCCAGGAGAATTTTACAGGAAGCGTGGCTTTGCAGTACGTGGCCAATAAGGTGCGTCAGGGGGATATGGAAGGCGCGGTGCGTGTGCGGACGGTGGATGATGTACCGGTGCTGGAACTGGATTCCCGGATCGAAGGCGGCAATTATGTGACCTGGATCTACTGGTATGACGGAAGCATCCGAGAACTGTTTTTTGACCCGGCAGACGGGCTGGGGCTGGAGGATGGTTTATCCATTCTGGAGTGCAGCGGCTTTTTTGTAAGCCAGAGCGGGGACGGCAGCCTGATCACTCTTTCTACGGAAGGCGAAGGCGGAGGAGAACTGACGCTGTCAGTGCGCAGCGGGAGAGGAGGCGCGGAGGATGAATAGCAGGAAGCGTTCCGGATCCGGGATTTTTCTTATGGAAATGATCATGGTCTGCGGCTTTTTCCTTGTCTGTGCCGTAGTATGCGTCCGGGTTTTTGTAAGGGCCGACTCCATGAGCCGTCTGGCCAGAGAGAAAAATCAGGCGGTTTTGGCGGCCCAGAGCCTGGGAGAACTGTGGAAGGCAGGTGATCTTCAGAGTGGAGAGAGGATCTGTTTTGATGAAGACTGGAAACGGCTGGAGGATGGAGAGGAAGGCTGGTATGCGGCTGTCCTTTCCGTGGAAAGTGAGCCTGCAAAAACGGGAGCAGGAAGTCTTGAGACCCTGTCTGTTTCCATAGGCAGAGGGGATAAACATCCCCGGGTCAGGGAAATGGGAACAGACGGAGAGCCGCTGGTTCTTACCAGCCTTCAGATCCGGAATTTCACGGGAAGGGGGCTTAAGTCAGATGGCTGAGAAAAGAGGAAGGGGAGCAAATGTAGGAAGCGCTTCTCTGATTCTGATTTTTATTGTGCTTTGCCTGGGAACCTTCGGCCTGCTGGCACTGTCCAGCGCGGGAAATGATCTGGATCTGGCAAGGCGCAATGAGGCGGCTGTGGCGGAATATTACCGGGCTGACGGAGAGGCTGAGGTCTTTCTGATGAAGGTAAATGAGGCCCTGGCTCAGGCCCTTAAGGAGGATCCGGAGAATCCGCAGGACGAACTGGAGCAGCTTTTGGGGGAGAACTATGACCGGGAGAATAAGACGGCGCAGACGGAGATTCCCATGGAAAACGGCCAGGCTTTGTCGGTGATTCTGGGACTTTTCTGGGAAGATGGAGAAGGAACTGCAGAAGTGCTCCAGTGGAAGGTGATCAATGCAGTAGATTATGAGATTGACCAGGATATGCCGGTCTGGGACGGGCAGCAGAGCGATTGGTGACAAAAAGATTCTTTCTGCCAAAAAAGGCAAGTTTGCATTCAGGCAGAGAGACGGCGGAAAATGCAGCGGGAGGTAAAAGGAATATGGATGTACTTGATCTTTTTAAAGCGGCAGTGGAACGGGAAGCTTCGGACGTTTTCCTGGTACCTGGCATGCCGTTTTCATACAAGATCGGCGGGCGCATTATGTACCAGGGAGAAGAGAAGATTTATCCGGAAGAAATGGATCGGATCATCACGCAGATATATGAGATCGCCGGGAACCGGGATATGACGAAGGTATTAACCCGGGGAGACGATGATTTTTCCTTTGCAGTCAGCGGGCTGTCCCGTTTCCGGGCCAGCGTCATGCGTCAGAGGGGTTCTCTGGCAGCCATTATCCGGATCGTACGGTTTGAACTGCCGGATTTCCGGAGCCTGAATATTCCAAGAAGGGTGATCGATATAGCCAATATGACCAAGGGACTGGTGCTGGTGACGGGGCCGGCAGGAAGCGGAAAAAGCACCACCCTGGCCTGTATTATTAATGAGATCAACCAGACTAGAAATGCCCATGTTATTACCCTGGAGGATCCCATCGAGTATCTGCACCGGCACAACCGCAGCGTGGTGACCCAGCGGGAAGTAGGCACCGATACGGAAAGTTATATGAGCGGCCTTCGGGCGGCACTGCGGCAGGCGCCGGATGTGATCCTTTTGGGAGAGATGCGGGATTTTGAGACCATCCGCACGGCTATGACAGCGGCAGAAACCGGCCATCTGGTGATTTCCACCCTGCATACCATCGGAGCTGCCAACACCATCGACCGGATCATTGACAGTTTTCCGCCCAATCAGCAGGAACAGATCCGGGTGCAGCTTTCTATGGTGCTGCAGGCGGTGGTGTCTCAGCAGCTGATTCCCGTAAAGGACGGCACAGGTGAGGTGCCGGCTCTGGAGATTATGTTCTTAAATAATGCAATCCGCAATATGATCCGGGAGTCAAAGATTCACCAGATCGACGGTGTAATTTCCACTTCTGCAGAGGAAGGCATGGTCACCATGGACAACAGCCTTCTTTCATTGTACCGGCAGGGAAAGATTGCCAGGGAAGATGCGGTGATGTACAGCGGCAACAGCGAACTGATGGAGAAAAAGATCAATCGTCTGTAATGGACAAAATCTAAAAAGTGCATAAGATTTTCGCAGGCATTCATACTATCCTGTAGCGGCAGATAAATTTAACGTTTGTGACAGGCGGGCCGGATCCCTCCGGCCTGCAGGAAAAGGAGAATGCGATGCGGATTGATAAGAGAAAAGTGGTGCTGGTGGGATGCGGGATGGTGGGAATGAGTTATGCCTACTGTCTGCTGAACCAGACGGCCTGCGATGAACTGGTTCTGATTGATGTGAATCAGAAGAAAGCCATGGGAGAAGCCATGGACTTAAATCACGGCCTGGCCTTTGCCCCATCAAACATGGAAATCTATGGGGGAAGTTACGAAGACTGCCGGAACGCGGATCTGGTGGTGATCTGTGCCGGCGTGGCCCAGAAGCCGGGTGAGACCAGGCTGGCCCTTCTTAAGCGGAATGCCCAGGTATTCCGTTCGGTGATCGAGCCGGTGACAAGAAGTGGTTTTAACGGAATTTTTCTGGTGGCCACAAACCCGGTAGATATCATGACCAGGATCACCTGCCAGCTTTCCGGGTTTAATCCGGGACGGGTGCTGGGAAGCGGCACGGCGCTGGATACGGCAAGACTCAGATACCTTCTGGGAGAGTATCTGCAGGTGGACCCGAAAAATGTTCATGCCTATGTGATGGGAGAGCATGGTGACAGTGAGTTCGTTCCCTGGAGCCAGGCCATGGCGGCTACCATTCCTATTTTAAATTTGTGCCGGGAAGGAGAGCAGGGAATCAGCCGTTCCAAGCTTCAGGAAATTGCCGGACAGGTAAAGAGGGCAGCTTATGAGATTATTGATGCCAAACAGGCCACTTACTATGGCATCGGCATGGCGCTGACCCGAATTACCAGAGCAGTGCTGGGAGATGAAAACAGCGTGATCACAGTATCGGCTATGCTAAAAGGGGAATACGGCCAGCGGGATGTGTTTGCCGGGGTCCCGTGTGTGATCAACGGCAATGGCATCCGGCGGGTTTTGGAGCTGTCTCTTACAGAAGAAGAGCTTAAGCAGTTTGCCACATCCTGCGGGACGCTGCGGGAAAGTTTTGAAGGGGTACTGCAGGAATAAAAGAAGCGGCATAAGGCTTCCGGAATAGAGGAAGTCTTATGCCGCTTTGCGCTTGCTGTCAGTCGTTGAGCGTCAGCATCTGAAGTGGGTAGGCAGACCAGGTGTTTCCGATGATGTAGGATGTGGTGTTGGTGCCTGCCTGGATCGAGACATTTGCGGAGGCAAGGGGCGTAGACATGGGATTCATGTTGGTGACTGCTGTGATCAGAATGACGGGAAGTTCACGGATTACGCTGTAGAAATTGGCAGAGGTCAGGTAAAAGGTGTAATTTCCTGCCAGTGCCCTCTTATAAGGAGAAACATTGGTAAACTGCAGATTCCGGAATACGGTATCGCCGTTGTAAAGGCGTACGTCGAAACTGGAACCGCTGTAGCTGGCATTGACTACTCGATAGCAGCCGTAGCCGGAGGGGAGATTCCGGCAGCCAGTGTCAGGGACCTGGATCATTTCCAATCCTCCCTCCCTGGCGTCCACGAGCACCATGGTTACTTTCTGATTGGCGGCGAATGGGAAGGTCTGCTGGAGAAGAAGCGTCCCCATAGCAGTGGCGCTGGTTACGGATACGGTGTGGAAGCCGTCGGCAATCTCCTGATACAGGGAATTGTCGCCGAAGCCAAAACCGGAACCGTAGGTAATGCCGTCGATGGAGAAGTTTACCGGAAAATGATTGGTGGATGCATTTAAGAAACGCACCTGCCCGTAGTAGGTGCTGGGGAAGGAAGGCGTCACAGGCCATCCCGGGGCTACCGGACGGCCGCCTTCGGGAGCCACAGGAGTGGTCAGCCCATAATCACCGTCGGTACTTCCGGAATTGTTGTTTCCGGAACCGGGGGGTATCGGCCGGTCTTCCGGCGTCACCGTGGGGCGGCCGCCTTCGGGAGCTACGGGGGTAGTCAGGCCGTAATCACCGGAGCGGGCATCTTCCTGGGAATCTGCTGCGCAGGAACGGCAGTCTGGTGCAATCGGTGTGGTTATTCCGCCCTGGGCAGGACTGTGCCAGCCGTCTTCTGCCGGACTGCGGAGGGACGCAGCAGAGGAAGCGCCCTTGTTTTTGGATGAAGGAACAGACGGAGTCTGATAGGAGTCATTTTCAGCCATATCGGACCTCTGAGATTTTTTACTTTATCATATGAGTAGGAAGGCGGAAAGTTCTTATGCAGAGAAAAATACAGCAGGAAGTTTTGAAAATTGGAGGGGAGAGACAGTCCCGGGGAAAGACCGGGTGGTGTATTTGGCATCCTTGAATATATGACGCCTGTCCCATGGCCGGACTTTCAAAGAGAAATAAAAAAAGAACCCTGACAAACAGGATTCTTCCTAAATAAGCTGCTGACGGGAATCGGACCCGTGACCTCCGCACTACCAATTTTAAGATTCTTTATTTTTAACTTTTTGGGAAATTGTGTAAGTGCAAAAAAGCTAGATTTTAAGCCGATTTTCTTAGACTTTTATGCCTGTTCCTTGCTGTCTCAAAATATAACTTTGTTAGTCAAACGTTAGTCAATGGGAGATTGTGGCATTTCCTCTGCCGGATTCAGGAAACGTTTTCCAGATTTCGCCCTTTGCCGGAAATAGGCAGCAACATGATAAAATGTCTCTTCTTGGATGGCTGCCATATATTCATCCATGGCGATTGCTACGTTTTTATCGGCTTTCACGACCATTTCAGAAGCTTCTGGTTCAAACTCTAGGAAATCCATGTAATCAGCTTCTTCGGATGGGCCAATTAACACGCCCTCCTCCTTTAAGCAGCACCTCTGCCCCTGATAAAACCCTGCATAAAAGCCGTATTGAACCAAATCGAGGCGCTCAAGGCTCTCCTGGCTTGTAATTGCCAACGCATCCGGCAGCGGAAGATCAAACTCTCCAGGGATGGACCGGCGGATTTCGTCCACTTTGCCCATGATCCCGATCTCGTCCGGCGAATCATTCTCTGGATCCCTGCCCTCGATCATTCCGTGGTCTTTCTCTTTCCGCTCTTCCTGAACCATGGCTGCCGTGATTCTCCATAACCTGAATAATGCTGCTTCATCTTCAATTTCTTCTACCATATCGCGGATATCCGCCTTATACTCCATCTTAACTGCATCTGTTTCTTTCATGTGCACCAGCTCCTTAGTTTTGGGGACAAATCGATTACCTCTAGGAAAATATGTTCGTATTGCCTCCACTGGAGTAAGCGCTCCGGCAGAGGCATTTTCTTTTGTTCTAGCTGTAGGCCGTTTTATTTTGGGTTGGGGGCGCTGCGCTTTTTGCGTTCTTCATGTTTCCCCTGCGCCACCCCGAGGAGGAAGGCTTTTCGGACAGCATTGGCAGCGTTTCCGGGCGTTTCGCCTCCCACAATATGCATAAGCTCCTGAAGACATCCATACTCTTCCTGCCATTTCTGCCGCTCTGCGATATAAGCTTTCCGCGCTATCCTTCTGCTTTCGATTGCATGATCCAGCACAGCCGCGGCTCCCATATATAACTCACTCGAAAGCCTTGACCTTACCCGCTCCCTCACTCCATCAGTGGCAGTCAAATATCGCTCCGACAAGCGTTTCATTCGGCTGTACTCTGGATGATCCTGATTAAGTACAACGCTCTGTGAACCTGAATCATAAAACAAAGTCAATTCTCCCAGGGGACAGCCATCTCCCCATTGCGTGAGAATATGTGCGCTCTGCTTGGCGGTCAGATCTGCAACGTGGCATGATGCAATCCCAAGCTCTTTATTGATTACCTGATAACTCAATGTGCTCTCCTCCTCGTATTTACAAAGGGCAGAGGCCATGTTATACTGACCTCATACCCCAATTTGTCAAGTTGTCGGGTTACTGGCCCCTATCAGAGTTGCTGCTCTGTAAGGGCCTTTTTCAGCGTTTCTTTCATGCTTCCTCCTATGCGATAGAGAACCGGCGGCTTACCGTCTGCTTTAAATACTGGCTGTAAAGCGTCTCGTGCTCCTTCTGGAACGCCTTGCTGTCGAAACGGTTCGCCGTTACCGTTGTCCACCGGATAAGGAAGTCGCCGGCGGCCTGCTGCTCCACACCCCTTTCCTGCATATCCGCCTTAATCTCATCCTTCAGCGCCTCGATCTGAGCCTCCAGCTCCTTCTGCTGGGCCTCCAGGGCCTTTAATTTCTTAACCCGGTTTAAAAGCATTCTCTCTGACATCTCCATATCCTCCTTTATCTGGTAAGGTTTCCCAGCCCTCCAAGCATCTTCCTGTCTATTGTTCGCCTCCTCGTGGGCACATCCTCACAGGTATATGGCTTGAAGTATTGAGGCCTTTCGGGCTTCCCGGCTGTTCTGTGTTCCTCTTGATGATTATATTATAGCA
>DVKS01000229.1 GCA_018715905.1 Candidatus Caccovicinus merdipullorum
TGAATGGCCTCCTCTGCCAGAAGAGAACAGTGCACCTTTACCGGCGGAAGTCCGTCAAGGGCCTCCATAACCGCCTTATTGGTGACTTTCATTGCCTCCTGAACGGTCTTTCCCTTTACCATCTCTGTGGCCATGCTGCTGGTAGCTACCGCAGCTCCGCAGCCGAATGTCTTAAATTTCACATCCTGAATAACCTGGTTTTCATCAATGTCCAGGTAAATCCGCATGATATCGCCGCATTTCGCATTTCCTACCGTGCCCATGCCGCTGGCATTTTCAATCTCTCCTACATTTCTGGGATGCTCAAAATGATCCATCACTTTTTCTGAATACATTGCATTCTCCTTCTTTCTCTGTTTACTTATTGTGCTTTATAAAATCCTCATATAATGGCGACATATTCCGAAGCCGCTCTACGATTCTGGTAATCTGGTCCGCCACGTAATCCATTTCTTCCTTTGTATTCTCCTGGCTCAGAGTCAGCCGCAGGGAACCGTGGGCAATCTCATGGGGCAGGCCGATGGCCAGAAGCACATGAGAGGGATCCAGGGAACCGGATGTGCAGGCAGAACCGCTGGATCCGCAGATTCCAGCCATATCCAGCATGATCAGAAGGGATTCTCCCTCGATGAACTGGAAGGAAAAGTTACAGTTGTTGGGAAGCCGTCTGGTCCGATGGCCGTTTACCCGGGTATAGGGAACCTGTGCAAGGACTTTTTCCATAAGGTAATCCCGCAGCTGTGCCTCCTGGCGGCTCCGCTCTTCCATAGACGCCATGGCAATCTCCACTGCTTTTCCAAATCCTACGATTCCGGGCACATTCTCCGTTCCGGCCCGGCGCTTCCGCTCCTGAGCGCCTCCGTGGATAAAGGACCGGATCTTTACGCCGGTGCGGATATAAAGGAATCCGATTCCCTTCGGTCCGTTTATCTTATGGGCGCTGGCGCTCATCATGTCAATATGATATTCGTCCACATTAATGGGCACATGGCCGTATGCCTGCACCGCATCTGTGTGGAAGGGGATCCCGTGCTCCTTTGCGATTTCACCGATTTCCCGGATCGGCTCGATGACACCGATCTCGTTATTGGCAAACATAATGGAAATCAGAATGGTATCCGGACGAATGGCATTTCTTAATTCATCCAGTTTTACCATTCCGTCTTCATCCACATCCAGGTAGGTTACTTCGTACCCCTGTTTTTCCAGGTATTCACAGGTATGAAGAACGGCATGGTGCTCAATCTTACTGGTGATAATATGCTTTCCCTTTTTCCCGAATGCTTCTGCAGCCGCCTTTATGGCCCAGTTATCGGATTCGCTTCCTCCTGCCGTAAAATAAATTTCCTGGGTTTTGGCCCCGATGGACCGAGCCAGGATCTCTCTGGCGTCCGTCACCGCTTTCTTGCTGATTCCTGAAAACTCATATACAGAAGAAGGGTTTCCGTAATACTCTGTAAAATAGGGAAGCATCGCTTCTACTACTTTTGGATCTGTCCTGGTGGTAGCTGCATTGTCCAGGTAGATCATCTTTTTATCTTCACTCATATTCAATCCGCCTTTCTGAAAATTAACGTTATCCGTCTCTTCCGGCTCATCCGCCGGACAGGCGGCACCGATTCAAATATTCCAGGTGTGCCCGCCCCATGGTTTTGGAACAGCAATCCATAGGCTGCCGGGCACGTTTACTATACCACATATTTCCTACTAATTCAATATGATTTTAGATATTTAAATGTTCTGCCCTCTCTGCCCCCTGATCCGGCTTTCTGTAATCGAGATTATAAATCTTCTTTCCGGTCGAAAACAGAGATTGATAAAGGAATATCGCAGAGCATCCTGCACTTATACTAAAACAAATACTCAAAAATTGAAAGGCTGTATCAATGAATAATAAAAATAATTTTATCGGTGAGCGTGTCACTACGCTCCGCCTGGCAAAAGGCATCTCTGAATATTCACTCAGCAAAAATATCGGCAAATGCAACAACTATATTAATAAGGTTTCATCAGGAACTATTACGCCCACTATTCCCACATTATCTTTGATCTGCGATTTTTTCGGCATTACCTTATCCCAGTTTTTTCAGGATGAAAGTACGTATGTTTCCCCTGTTGCAGCACAGATCGCCTCCCGTCTCCCTGCTCTAAATGAAGAACAGCTTCAAAGTCTCCTTGTTATCATCCAGTCCATGGAAGTTTCCGGGAAGCCGGAGGACAAGCCTTCCGGGCGGCCGGATAAAAGCACAAAGAAGAGAAGAAAAAACTGACCCGCCAGCCTGCAGCTTTAAAAATCCCACAGCTGCAGGCTTTTTTGTTTGCACGGCAGAGAGCCAAAAATCCGAAAACATATCTTTCCCCTTCTTTTCATATTTTATACTAATTTTCATCTTTACCGGAGCCCTTATGCCATCCATTTCCCTCTCCCCTCAAAAGCGTGCTTTTCTGACCGGAACTCTGCTGCTTACGGGAACCGGATTTCTCTGCAGAATACTGGGATTCTTCTATCGGATTTTCCTCTCCCGCACCATAGGAGCCGAAGGCCTGGGCTTTTACAATATGGTACATCCGGTCTTCAGCATCTGTTTTGCCCTCTGTGCCGGCTCCGTCCAGACCGCCCTTTCCCAGTATGTGGCAGGCCATCAGAAAAAGAGCGCTCCAGCCTTCCATGCAGGGCTTTTCCTTTCTCTGGGCCTTTCTTTTCTTCTTGCACTTTTAATCTGCCGGTCCGCACCCTTTATTGCCGCACACATCCTTATGGAACCGGACTGCGAACCATACCTTTTTATTATCGCTCTCTCTGTACCTTTTGCCGCACTTCATGCCTGCATCAACGGCCTGTACTACGGCATGCAGAAATCCCATATTCCGGCCTTCTCCCAGGTGGCCGAACAGGTCATCCGCATGACGGCTGTCTTTGGAATCGTGCAGATTTATCAGGAAACGGGACAGCTGCTTACGGTCTCTCTGGCTGTTTACGGACACCTGATCGGCGAAATTGCATCTGCCGTATTTTTGTTTTTCTGCATGATCCTTTTCCCTCCGGTCCGCCGGGAAAAACAGTCCGGAGCCTCTTTCCGGGAAACCATACCGGCCGGACTCTGCCTTATGGGACTGGCACTCCCTCTTATGGGCAATCGTCTTGTTTTAAATCTGCTGGGAAGTGCAGAAGCTATCTGGATTCCAAACCGTCTCACCGCCTTTGGGCTGACCAGCACAGCTGCCTTTTCCGTATACGGTGTTTTGACCGGAATGGCTCTGCCTTTTATCATGTTTCCTTCTGCCATTACCAATTCCCTGGCTGTCCTGCTTCTGCCGGCTGTAGCCCAATCCCAGGCGGAAGGAAAACAGGAACGGATCGCCTCTGCAGTGTCCATGGCCCTCCGCTACAGCCTGTATATGGGGATCCTCTGTACCGGCGTCTTCTGTCTTTACGGCAGAGAACTTGGAACCAGCGTATTTGAAAATCCCTCTGCCGGATCCTACATCCGGATTCTCGGCTGGCTCTGCCCCTTTATGTACCTGTCCACCACCCTGGGCAGCATCCTTAACGGCCTTGGAAAAACTTCTTCTACCTTCCTTCAGCATGTATGTGCCCTGTCCCTGCGTCTGTTTTTCGTCCTTGCCGGCATTCCCAAACTGGGAATGAAAGCATATCTGGCCGGACTGCTGGCCAGCGAAATCTTCCTGGCTGCCTGGCATCTGGTCACATTAAAAGGAATGGTGGACTTTACCTGGAATGCCGCAGAAATCATCGCAAAACCGGTGCTTTTCCTCCTGTTAAGCAGTTTCATCAATCAGAAACTGTGGGATGCCATGATGTTTCTTTTTCATCCTCTTCTTCTGGAACCCGGCGCCCCACTGTCTTTCCTGGGAACCGCCCTCCGCATTTTTACATTATGCCTCTTCTATGGCCTGCTGCTGGCAGTCTGGCACACTGCAGTCTCCGGAAAATCCCTGCAGCGTCCTTCAGCTAAGAAAAATCGCTCCTTATAAGCAAGTTTAACACCTGTTTTTGCCCTCATTTTCCCGCCGTCCTGAACTGTTATAAATAAATTACAAAAATATAAAATAGTACTTGCATTTTTCCAGAAATGCAGTATAATATCAGTAACAATTATTATTATTGAATTTAGGAGGTTGTTTTATGCAGAAGTATGTATGTGGACCCTGTGGTTATGAATATGATCCGGAAGTCGGCGATCCGGATAACGGAATCGCTCCCGGAACCGCATTTGAAGATCTTCCGGAGGATTGGGTTTGTCCCGTCTGCGGTCTTGGAAAAGACGTATTTGAGCCGGTTGCTTAAAATCTGTTTCTTCCAGACGTTGGGTTTGGACGTTTCTCACCGGATACAGACAAAACTGCTGCCGTCTTCTTTCTCTCGAAAGGGGCGGCAGCAGTTTTGTTTATATCTGGTAAAATCCATCGGATTGTGCTACAATTTATGTGGAATTTCTTGCCGTCTGCCTGACGATAGGAGCTTCATTGTAAAAATACCGGAGTACATACAGAAAGGATTCGGATTTTATGGGAGAAATGATTTTTTTACAGCCTGTATTTAAAGAAGTTCTCTGGGGCGGAAACAAACTCCGCACCATGTTCGGCTATTCCATTCCCAGCGACCACACCGGCGAGGGATGGATGATCAGTGCCCATCCAAAGGGAGACTGCTGCATCACAGAAGGTACTTATAAGGGAAAAACCTTAAGCTGGCTCTGGGAAAATCACAGAGAACTGTTTGGAGGACTGGCCGGGGATGTATTCCCCCTTCTGGTCAAGATCATCGATGCAAAGGATCACTTAAGTATCCAGGTACATCCCGATGATGCCTATGCTGCCGCTCATGAAAACGGCGCCCTGGGAAAGACCGAATGCTGGTACGTGCTGGACTGCGAACCAGACAGCACCATCGTAGTGGGACACAATGCAAAGACAAAAGAAGAATTAAAGTCTATGATCGATGAAAAGCGGTGGATGGAACTGATCCGCATCCGTCCCCTCCACAAAGGCGACTTCTTCCAGATCAATCCCGGAACGGTTCATGCCATCCGCGGCGGCAGTGTGATCCTGGAAATCCAGCAGAGCAGCGACATCACCTACCGGCTCTATGATTATGACCGTC
>DVKS01000230.1 GCA_018715905.1 Candidatus Caccovicinus merdipullorum
TAGAAAGAATCAAAACGGCCTCTGGCCTCTTCCATGGTATGGTTGATAATGGTCTGAAGACTGCGGAGCATATCGTCTGTATACTGGATGGAACCCTGACGGATGCTGTTGGCGTCCTCCACTGCCTTATCCACGATGGCCTGGGCCTGGGCGCTGGCCTGTTCTACTACGGCGTTTGCCTGGGCATATGCCTTCTGCATAATTTCATGCTCGTTTACCAGCTCATTGGTCTGGGCGGTAGCCTCAGCAACCATGGTATCTGCCTGAGTTCTGGCTTCATTTAAGATGGCTTCCTGATTGCTGATGATCTTCTGATACTGCTTGATCTCATCGGGAACACGCAGGCGGAGTTCCACTAAAAGCTCCTCCAGCTCCTCCTTATTCACCAGGATCTTTGTGGTGGACAGCGGCTGATATTTGCAGCTGTCAATATACTCTTCGATTTCATCAATTAACTGCTCAATTCTGCTCATTGCTTATCTCCTCACTTTTTTCTTATCTCATTGTATTTTTTCAGCACCCGTTCTTCCACATAAGGATGGAGAAATTCGCTGATATTTCCGCCCCAGGATGCAATCTCTTTTACAATGCTGGAGCTTAAATAGGAATATTTCAAACTGGTGGTTAAAAACATGGTGTCAATTTCCGGGGCGATGACCCGGTTCGTCTGGGCCAGCTGAAGCTCGTATTCAAAGTCCGTGACAGCCCTAAGGCCCCGGATCACCACCTGCGCGTGGTTCTTTCTGGCAAATTCAATAGTAAGACCATCGAAACACTGGATCTCCACGTTAGGGAGGCCTGCGGTTACATTCCGAAGCATGTCCACCCGCTCTTCTACAGTAAATAACGGCGTCTTGGCCTGATTGTTCAAAACACCGATGATCACCCGGTCCATTACCTTGGAAGTTCTTTCTATGATATCAAAATGTCCTAACGTTACCGGATCGAAGCTGCCCGGATATATGGCTACTGACATTTATTGTTCTCCTTTGGCTGTAAAAATATGTTTATTTGTTTTATATTCCTTTATTTTAAGGATGCGCCACCCAATGGATGAAAGCCAGCTGATGTCCGTGGCAATGGATGCCTCAAAAATAATGACCGTATGTACATCGGCCAGTGAAGAATGATCCAGATAACGGATCACCTGCTGTTCCAGATCATGATTATACGGCGGATCCATAAAAATATAATCAAAGGCGCCCTGATTCTCCAGGCGGCTTAATGCACTGAATACATCGGTTTCCATGACCCTGCCCCGGTCTGCAAGTCTGGTAAATTCCAGATTCTGGCGGATACAGGCAGCTGCCTTTGGATTTTTCTCTACAAAGACCGCTTCCCTGGCCCCGCGGCTTAAGGCTTCGATGCCGATGCCGCCGCTTCCGGCAAACAGATCCAGAAACCGGCATCCGGCCAGATCGTTCTGAAGCATGTTAAACAAAGTTTCTTTAATGCGGTCAGTAGTCGGTCTGGTATCCAGGCCTTCAATGGTTTTTAACTGCAGACGCCTGGCGCTTCCTGCTATTACTCTCATAAAATCTCCTCGCTTTATCCCATTTAGTATAATATGAATATCCCGGATGTACAAGGGATTTTTTTCGTTTTCCTTCTTTTTTTGCTTTTCCGGCATCTGCAGAGACGGACGTTTGCCCGTCCGCAGATCCGCCTGCAAAGGTTTTGAGGGACAGTTTCAAGATTCTGACAATTTACGAAAAACCTTCTAGTGTATTCTGCGGGATGAGACACATAATAGGATTGTAGCACGAAACAAGCCGTATCAAAAGAAGCCGGCCCGCAAAAACCGGCGGCTTTTGCGGCAAAGAAGAAAAGGAGGAAACACTATGGCAAGCAATTCTTCTAACTCTGCAAACGTACCGGAAGCAAAGGAAGCAATGGACCGTCTGAAGATGGAGGTTGCAAGCGAGATTGGCGTACCCTTAAGCAACGGTTATAATGGAAATTTAACCTCTGCCCAGAATGGTTCTGTAGGCGGATATATGGTTAAAAAGATGATCGAGGCCCAGGAGCGCCAGATGGCAGGCAAGTAATAAGGCCTGAAAAAAAACTCTTTTTCGCATTGCGGAGAGGCTAAAAGAAAAGGACCGCCACAGTGAAAAACGGATATTTTCATAAATCCGGCACTGGGGCGGTTCTTCTTTTAACAAATTATTTGATGTATTCGACCTTTCCGGTCCTTTCCTTTGGAGAAAGAGGCGTACCGTCGCTGTAGCCTAAGGCAGCCAGGCCGTAGACAGTATGATCATCCGGAATATGATATTTCCGGAGAATTTCCCGAACAGCCGGAGCGTCACACACGTCCCGCAGCTGGTTGATCCAGACGGAGCCAATGCCCAGGGAACTTGCGGCAAGGAAAATATTCTCCATAGCACAGGCATTGTCCTCCATGCCGAAACGGCTGTTCTTTTCATTGGAAGGAATGATAATTACCTGAGGCTTATACATATCGTACTCCGGACGTCCCAGGGCTTCTCCCATGGCCTTTGCCAGTTCCTGGATCTTTTCCCTGTTTTCCACTATGGTAAACTTCCAGGTCTGAAGTCCTCTGGCACTTGGCGCATGAAGAGCACAGTCCACAATCGCTTTCAGATCTTCTTCCCTTAATGGCTTGTCCTGGAAGCTTCTTACGCTTCTCCGGCTTAAGATGGTTTCAATCGTCTGATTCATACCGATGCCTCCTTTGATTTTAAAGATTTAATTTATCATAACTCTTCTGAAAATAAGAATCAAGGCGCTTCTTCAGTTCTTCATGCTCCGGCTGTGTAAGCTCCGGGTCTTCCCGGAACAGCCGGTTTACCTCCATGGAAACGGTCTTTAACAGATCTGCGTCTGTAAAAATGTCTGCCAGTTTAAATTCCAGATCGCCGCTCTGGCGGATGCCGAATATATCTCCCGGTCCCCTGAGCTTTAAATCTTCCGATGCAATATAAAATCCGTCATTGGAGCGGTTTAGGATATCCAGGCGCTCCATGGCGCCCTTGTCTTCCGAGCCGTTGATCATAATGCAGTAAGACTGGTATTTGCCCCGCCCTACCCGGCCCCTCAGCTGGTGGAGCTGAGCCAGGCCGAACCGCTCTGCGTTTTCAATCATCATAACGGTGGCATTTGGCACATTTACGCCGACTTCGATTACCGTGGTAGACACCAGCACCTGGATCTCGCCGGCGGCAAACCGTTCCATGATCCGGTTCTTTTCCTTTCCCTTCATCCGACCGTGAAGATATTCTACCGTAACAGAATCAGGAAGGGCTTTTCTCAGGGTCTTCGTATAATCCAGCACATTTTCCGCATCAATCATCTCGCTCTCTTCCACCATGGGACAGATCACATAAGCCTGCCTTCCCTGAGCAGCCTGACCGGCGATAAAGCGGTATGCATTCTCCCGGTAATCCTTTCCCACCACGCAGTTTTTGATGGGAAGGCGGTTTGCCGGAAGCTCATCAATCTGTGAGATATCCAAATCCCCGTACAGAATAATGGCAAGCGTCCGGGGAATCGGAGTCGCGCTCATTACGAGAACATGGGGAGCTGCACCGCCGCTCTTTTTGCCCAGAGCCTCTCTCTGCCCTACTCCAAACCGGTGCTGTTCGTCGGTGATCACCAGTGCCAGCCGGTCATAACTGACCTTTTCCTGAATCAGCGCATGGGTGCCAACGATAATGTCCGCCTCATGGTTTTCTGCCATGCGGCAGGCTTCCCGCTTCTCTTTCGCTGTCATGGAGCCGGTAAGCAGGATGGCTTTCTGGGGCAGGCCGCAATCGGAAAGCAGCTTTACAATGGACTCGTAATGCTGCCTGGCCAAAACTTCCGTGGGGACCATTAACGCCCCCTGGAAGCCGTTCCCCGCTGCAAGAAGCAGAGCCAGCACAGCAACCACCGTCTTTCCGGAGCCTACATCCCCCTGAACCAGCCGGTTCATGGCCCGTCCGCTGCACATATCCGAGGAAACTTCCTTCCAGGTCCGCATCTGGGCTTTGGTCAGCTGATAAGGAAGGGAGGAAAGGAGGATTTCCGGCTCCGGAACTTCCTTCATGGGAAAGTCGGATTTTAAATCCTCCCGTTTTTCCTTAAGCCGCCCCACTGCTGCCAGAAAGAAGAAAAATTCATCAAATACCAGACGTTTTCTGGCAAAGAGAAGATCCTGGCGGTCCTTGGGATAATGGATGTGCTCGATGGCAAAATTATATTCCGCCAGTTCATAGCGCCTGCGGATATCCTCAGGCAGGTACTCCCGCTCCAGCCGGCGAAGGGCAAGAGCCTGGGAAACGGCCTTTGCAATGGCTTTATTTCCCAGGCCCCTGGTCTGTCCGTATATGGGCTGCATGGAAGAAACCAGCCGGCCATAGTCTTCTTCGGAAAATACCTCCGGCTGTTCCATGGTAAGGCGTCCACGCCTGCGCACAACGCGGCCGCGGAATACGTAAGGCATCCCCGTTTTTAAATGGGAACGCATATACGGCATATTGTACCAGGTAAGCTGCAGGCTTCCCGTCAGATCCTTTACCGGAACCGATACCAGCTGCAGTCCGTTAAAACGCAGAAGATCTGCCGGCTTTGCAAGGACGGTCCTTACCGCCCCCGGTTCGTTCTCCTTCAGCTCACCGATCGAAACCGGCGCTTCCATGGGATCATAAGCTCTGGGATAATAGTGGAGAAGATCCTCCACTGTCTCAATCCCCAACCTGCGAAACAGCTTGCCTGTCTTATCGCCGATTCCTTTTAATTCTTCAATGGGTTTTCCCTGTGTCATCATCGTATTACTCAACGGAAATCAGATAATAGTAAACCGGCTGGCCGCCGTCCTGGAGTTCGATTTCCACTTCCGGGAACCGCTCCTGAGCCTGCTCAAGGAGAGACTGGGCATCTTCCTGAGAAACGTCCTCTCCATAATAAAGGGTCACAAGTTCCGCATCCTCATCGATCATGGCTTCCATGGCTTTCAAGGCAGCTTCTGGAATGGTCTTTTCCACAGCCAGCATGCCCTTGTCGCCGATGGCGATCATATCCCCTTCGGTGATTTCCATGCCGTCAATGGCAGTTGTCCGCACTGCATACGTAATCTGACCGGTGCGGACCCCCTTCATCTCCTGGATCATATTGTCCAGATTTTCCTGGGCACTCAGATCCGGGGTAAAGTTAATGAGGGCGGTGATTCCCTGTGGTACTGTCTTTGAGGGAACCACGTAGATCTTCTTTTCCTCTTCCAGTCTGGCAGCCTGCTCGGCAGCCAGGATAATGTTCTTATTATTAGGGAAAATGAAAATCTGCCGGGCATTTACCTGCTCTGCCGCATTCAGGATATCCTCTGTGCTGGGATTCATGGTCTGACCGCCTTCGATTACGTAATCAGCGCCGATTCCCTTGAAAATTTCCGACAAACCTTCTCCTGCGGAGACCGTGATAAAGCCGAACTCCTTCATCTCTGTTCCGCGAGATGCTTCTTCCTTCCGGGCAGTTTCCTGTTCTGCCTTCTGCTGTGCCGCCAGCTTCTCTGCATCCTTGATCAGCCGTTCCTGATGCTCTTCCCGCATATTGTCTACTTTCATTCTGGAAAGGGAACCGTAGGTCAGCGCCTTTTCAAAAGCAAGACCAGGATGGTTTGTGTGGACATGGACTTTTACCACATCCTCGTCGGCAACAACTACCAGAGAATCGCCGATCTCTTCCAGATAAGTCTTTAATTCCGTCTCCTCTGACTGGGTAAAAGGATGGCTGGCATTGATAATGAATTCCGTACAGTAGCCGAAGCGGATATCTGCAGTTTCGATGGAAGACTTGTCCCCAGCCGGCACAGAAACTCTGGCGGAAACGGCCGGTTCCAGATCAAGGGAAGGTTCTTTCCCCATAAGACCGTCCACGCAGCCTTTCACCACCACCATAAGTCCCTGGCCGCCGGAATCCACCACGCCGGCTTCTTTCAGGACAGGAAGCATCTCCGGGGTCCGGTTTAAGACCGCATCGCCTTCCTTAATCACTTCACGGCAAAACTCCAGAATGTCCCCGATCTCTCCGGACAGCTCCGCCGCTTTCTCCGACATGCCTCTGGCAACCGTAAGGATCGTACCTTCCTTGGGCTTCATAACCGCCTTATAGGCCGTCTCTGTAGCACGCACCATGGCATTGGCCAGAATCCGGGTGTCGATCTCCTGGCAGCCCTGAATTTCTCTGGCAAAACCGCGGAATAACTGAGATAAGATTACGCCGGAGTTTCCTCTGGCTCCCCGCAGCGAACCGGAAGAAATGGCCTTTGCCACGGCATCCATGGACGGATTCTCAATGGCAGCCGCTTCTCTGGCAGCTGACATAATGGTAAGGGTCATGTTCGTGCCGGTATCTCCGTCCGGAACGGGAAAAACATTCAGTTCGTTGATCCACTCCTTATTTGCTTCCAGATTGGCAGCGCCGGCCAGAAAAGCTTTCTGGAGAAGATTTGCATCAATGGTATTCATCACCGGATCCTCCTTAATCGATTACTCTAACACCTTCTACGTAGATGTTGATCTTATCAACTTCCATTCCGGTGAATTCTTCGACTTTGTATTTTACATTTTCAATCAGATTGTCCGCAACTGCGCAGATACTGACCCCGTAGGCCACGATCACATGAAAATCAATGGTCATGTGGTTGTCCTTAATGTCTACGTTAATGCCATGGGATAAGCTCTCCCGCTTCAGAAGCTTTACCAGGCCGTCTTTCATGCTGACAGCTGCCATCCCTACGATGCCGAAGCACTCTACGGCCGTAGTACCCGCATACAATGCGATAATGTCTGAGCTGATCTGGATCTCGCCCAGCTTATTGTTGATTCGACCCTTCATACAATAGCCTCCTCGTAGTATTATATGGACAAGTATACACTATTTTTTGAAAAAAAGAAATAATTTTTTATTTTTCCCTTGCTTTTTTAAGGAGTTTCTGCTAATATACATTTGTTGTGGATTTAATCCAAGTACCGTTAAAGGAGGTGCGAATCATGGCTAAATGTGCAATCTGTGAAAAGGCTGCTCACTTCGGCAACGCTGTGAGCCATTCCCATAGAAGATCCAACAAGATGTGGAAGGCGAATGTTAAGTCTGTAAAGGTTAAGACCGTTGGCGGTGCTAAGAAGATGTATGTATGCACTTCTTGCTTAAAGTCCGGTTTAGTAGAAAGAGCTTAAGTAAAGAAGGCTTAAAAGGGAAAGGGCTGTCTGACAGCCCTTTTTTTTCGTTGCAAGTATCCCGAAAACGCGCTGCTAACAGCACAGCAGGTTATAGCCTACGATAAGGCATGCGATGATAAAGATTAGCGTAGTCAGCGTAACCGGAATAAAGAGAATGGCGACCATTCCGCAGCTGAAGGAAAACAGCATCAGTCCATAAACCCGTTTCAAAAGGAATCCCCTCTTCTGGTATACTTATAGGATAAGGTATGCAGAAAGGGCGGAAAATATTCTCCGCCCCTTTCATTCACCGTCCGGGCTTTCGGCCCTGATGTCATATGCACTTTTACGTTTCTGATTTTCCCGCCAGCTCTTCTGCCGCATCCATGGCCTCCGGCGAGATCTCCCCGCCGCCTTTGGGACCACCTGCAAAGCGGTTCACAAGATCTGGCACAAGATCCAGGGCTTTGGTCATGGGATCCTGGTTCTTTACGCTTACCAGTCTGGTGGCGCCGTTCTGGATCACAAGGACGGCACTGGGGCTGATTTTGGCGCTCATTCCGCCGGCCCCGTTGTTCTTATTTTTTCCCTTATCATCAAAAGCTCCCGCAGCCATTCCGCAGGACACATCCACCAGAGGAAGGATGATGGCGTCGTCCACCTTCAGAGCCTCTCCCACCACAGTCTTCGTGGTGACAAACTGATCCAGCCCGCGGAAAAGGGCGTCTATTGTCGAAGAAAAATGATTATCTGCCATATGCTCCCTCCTGAACAATGATATGATTTAAATACGGTTCCGGGTCAGACGGCCAATCCATTTTCGGATATTGGAATCCAGAAGCAGGCGTACCAGGAAACACAACAGGACGCCGGGCCGGATCCTTCCCCGGAAATGCATTTCGCCTTCCAGAATATTCTGGTCGAATACCGGATGTAAAGTAAGTATATTATAAGTAAATGGATACAGGACGGCAGCCAGCGATAAAAGCTGTCCCATCCGGTAAGGATCCTCCAGACCGAATGACAGATCACCTTCCCCCCTGCGCGGCAGCACATGGCGGAAGATCTTTTTTATCTGCGCGGTCAGCAGGCGGGCCGATTTCTGATTCGCCGGGTCTTCTAAAATATCCCGTATCTCCTCCCACTTGGACAAAAGCCAGAGGAACCGGTCCTTAGTCTGTTTTATTTTATCACAAAATGACTGAAAAGCAAACCGGACTTTCCCGGCTAAAGCCAAAAGCTTACTGCGGATGCGCTCTGTGGGGCCCTTTTTTTCTGGTGACACTTTTTCTTCTCCGGCCTTTTGTGAAGCAGCTTTGGGAGAAGTGCAGCTTTTTTCAGAAGGAGCTGCAGATGGAGAATCCGTTTTCGTCTCTGCAGTTTTCTCTTCCGCCGGAACAGAATGGGTTTTTCCGCCGGACTGATCCGGATCTGCATTCCCGGGATGCTCCGGAACGGTATTCCTGGAAGGCTCCGGATCTGTATTTCCGGGAGACTCCGGAGCAGGCGGCTGGTTTCGGTCGGAAAAAGCCTCTTGTGCAGCGCCGCTTTTCCAGAGGGGAAATCCCAGGATCCGCAGTGCCCAGTCCGTCTGCCCATGTTCATGGGACAGGGAAAAGCGCCCCGCTAAAAGAAAACGCACCTGTATCCGAAGGGCCAGTTCTCCGTATCTTCGGCATCCATCCACCTGATAACGGATGGCGCAAAAGAGTACAAAAAGCAGGATTCCCAGAAGCAGCCCGAGAATCCCCAGAAGAATCCAGATCAGAATTTTAAGTACAAACAGCAATCCATGTATCATTCTGTCACATCCGAACCATCCGCCCTGCAGGCGGTATTTTAGCGTTCCGCCTCAGGCGGCGAATCCTGAACGGCAGAATCCTTTTTTATATCGCACCGGTCCCAAACAGCATATTCTGAAAGATTCAGATAGGAATCAAAATCAAAACCGCCGGTAGCGCGGTAAATTTCATCAACCATCTGTCCGGCCAGAGTAAGTGCCTCGCTGTACCCCCAGGCAATCCCCAGAATCAGCGGTTCCCGATCCCGCACACGGCGGAAACGTGCTTCATTTTTTCCCAGGATCTGTCCGGCAGGATAGATTTCCAGCAAATTCTTCGTCCCCTCGGGAGGCGGAACGATCACGTAGACGCCGGAAGGGGGTGTGCCTTTCCGAATCTTCGGAAGCACCTGGGAGCGGCGCTTTTCGGCGCCCTCTCCCGTATAAAGCCTTTTATACAAAAGCATCTTCACTCTCCATAAGTTCATGAATCAACTGGATGCTGGCAGTCTTTTCCGGAAGGTCAGCGCAGGCTGACAGGCATCCGCCGATAAATTCCCGGATCTCATCCGAGGAGGTAAAGAACATGGGAAGCACCGCCAAAAGCTTTGCCATAACAGAACGCATCACGCATTTTGGCATACTCTTCCAGGATTCTTCCAGATCATGGAGGAAGGGTGCGCACATCTCTTCCACCGCTTTCCGGCTTAAAAGGATGTCATCGCCCGGCTCCGGAACTTCTTCTTCAAGAGACATAAAGGAGCTGGTGGATAAAAGCAGGTCGATTTTCCGGAGAAGCTGATAGTCTGCTCTTCCCTCTTCATCGGAATTAAGCGCATCCAGATCAGACAGGTCATACCGGGACCACTGCTCGTAATAACGCTCCTGGCGTCCTTCCATCTGCACCAGACGTTCCTCCATTTCCGGATGGAAAACGGACTCATCCTGTTCAAGACTCTGAAAAACGGACTCGATAATCCCGTGAATCAGCGCTTCTTCCTGGCTGTCCATCAGCGTATCTTTTCTGGTGAGGCAGATTACATAGAAATCATTGACCAGATCCATCATCATCATACAGTCTGAAGACAAAACAGAAAGCTTTTCTTCCGCCAGGGTCAGACAGTTAAGAAGCTCATGAAACTGCTCTTCTGTAAGATTCTTATAATCGGCATCGCGAAGTTTCTTAAGCATCTCCCACAGAACCGGCTGGCTTTCCTGCATATTCTCCGGCAGATCCAGCATGGACTCGGAACGCAGCATCTTTAATACCTGTTTTAAGCTTTTCTGGTCTGTACCCTCATAAATGGAAAGGGCCTGGGATACGATGGCGGAAAACTTGGCTTTCGTAAAACGCAGGGGAAGCTGTTCCAGAACCGACTTGATCCGCTCATTCTGAATGGCAGTCTCCTTTGCTGAAACGATATAGCCCATGATCGCATCGATCACCTGGCTGTCCTCGTAAACAGGAAGGGATTCCTTAAAACGGCCTTCCAGACGGTTCAGCACATACTCATAAATCCGGAAGCAGTCCAGATATGCCGAAGCAGCCTCCGTTTCCCGGATGATCTGATTGCGCAGTTCATCAATCTTTTCGATATCACAGCGATTGTTTAAATATTCTCCCATCAGCTGATGAAAGCTTTTCTGAAATGTTTTCAGGCTGTCAGAATCCTCATTTCTGTCAGAAAGCATGTCGCCGTACATACAATAATTCAGAGCAAAACGGCAGCTGGCATACCGGCAGGCAGCAGCCATCATTCTTTTTCCATTTCGGTTATCCAATGTGGTTTCCTCCCCAAAAAGATCAGTAATTTTTCAGGATCGACCGCCGAAGCAGATCCAGCGCTTTTACTACGGTCTGTTCCCGTATCTTCTCCCGATTGCCCTTAAACTGGAAACGCTCTACCGTAACCTTGTCTTTCAGATAACAGGAGATATAAACAAGTCCCACCGGCTTTTCCTCAGTGCCGCCGTCCGGACCTGCGATGCCGGTAGTGGCCACGCACACATCGGCTCCATTTGCAAATACGCCGCCGATGGCCATTTCCCGGGCCGTCTGCTCGCTTACTGCGCCGTATTTTTTCAGCGTGCTCTTATTTACATCCAGCAGACGCCGTTTGGCTTTGTTGGAATAAGTAATGTAGCCTTCCCGGTACACATCGGAAACACCGGGAACGTTAACCAGACGGGCCGCCAGCATGCCGCCGGTGCAGGATTCTGCAGTGGTTACGGTGAGGCCATTCTTTTTCAGAAGGCGGACCACTGCCATTTCCAGACTCTCATTTTCCTTTGTGGAATACACGGCATCTCCAAGGCGCTTCTTGATCTCCTTTACCACCGGTTTGATCATGCTGTCCGCCTCTTCCGTAGTGGCTGCGGAAGCAGTAATGCGCAGATGCACTTCTCCAGTCTTTGCATACGTGGCAATGGTGGGATTGGTCTGGCTGTCGATCAGATCCAGAAGCTTATCTTCCACCTGGCTTTCTCCGATGCCGCAGACCTTAACCATCTGAGAGCGGATCACTTCCGGGCGAAGTTTTTCCAGATAAGGATAAACCTGCTCATTAAACAGAGGGATCAGCTCATTGGGCGGTCCCGGAAGGAGGATGGCTGTCTTATTGTCCTTTTCCAGGATAAGCCCCGGCGCTGTGCCGTTGTGATTATCCAGAACGATGGCGCCCTGGGGCACAATGGCCTGTTTCCAGTTGTTGTCGGGAATCTCTTTATAGATGTTGTTTTTAAAATAGGATTCGATCATCTGCCGGGTATGAGGATCTTCCGCAAGAGAAAAGCCCATGACCTCAGCGCAGACTTCCTTGGTCAGATCGTCTTCTGTGGGACCAAGGCCTCCCGTAAGGATCACAATGTCGGACCGGTCCAGAGCTGTGCGGATCACCTGGGTCAGGCGCTCACGGTTATCGCCTACAGTCACCTGATGGTACATGCTCAGCCCCAGCAGCGCGCATTTCTCAGCCAGAAACTGGGTGTTCGTATTTACGATATTACCTAACAAAAGCTCTGTTCCGACAGATATTAATTCGCATACCATACTTTAGATGCTCCCTTCTGTGAGTACCTTGTGATTTTTAACAATATAGTCAACTAATGAGACAATGGTGAGGATCAGGGCGATCCATACACAGATCTGGGTAATCAGGAACAGGGCCGGAATATTCAGGATCAGCAGGATCACAGAAATCATCTGGAAAACCGTCTTGAATTTTCCCCAGTAGCTGGCAGCAATGACAACGCCGTTATCCGAAGCCACCAGGCGGAAGCCGCTGATAATGAATTCCCGGCTGATGATAATAATGACCATCCAAGCCGGAAGCTGCTCAAGCTGGATCAGACAGATCAGCGCGGAACATACCAGAAGCTTGTCCGCCAGAGGGTCCATAAATTTTCCGAAATTCGTTACCAGATTATATTTTCTGGCAATCTTTCCGTCCAGAAGATCCGTAAAGCTGGCCACAATAAAAATCGCAGCAGACAGATACCGCCATGTGGGATTGGCCCCGTTTTCCAGAAGGAGGAAGAACACAAAAAACGGAATCATGATTACTCGCAGAACCGTAAGTTTATTGGGCAGATTCATCGTACACCTCTCCTATCAAATCATACTCTGCAGCGCCGGTTACTTTCACACGGACAAAGTCACCGCTCATCAGCTGCAGGTCCGCATTAACAAAGATCAGTCCGTCTACATTGGGGCTGTCCATATATGTCCGTCCCACATAGGCCGGCTCATCTGCTACCTTTCCTTCAATCATCACATCCAGAACCCGCCCTACCAGCGACTCTGCTTTCTCAAAGGCGATCTCCTGCTGCAGTTCCATGATCTCATCACGCCGTTCTTCTTTCAGTTCCTGCGGAACCTGATCAGGCATCTGCGCTGCAGGCGTGTCCTCCTCCAGGGAATAAGCAAAAACCCCAAGACGTTCAAATTCCATCTCGTCCACAAAAGCCATCAGTTCTTCATGGTCTTCTTGCGTCTCCCCCGGGAAACCGGAAATCAATGTGGTGCGGATAACAATATCCGGAATCTCCTTCCGAAGCTTTCCGATGATCCGGCGAAGCTCCTCCTGATTCGTCCGGCGTCCCATTCTCTTTAAAACGGGATCGCTGGCATGCTGGATGGGAATGTCCAGATAATGACAAACCTTCTCTTCTTCCCGGATCACCTGGATTAATTCATCGGTGATTTCCTCCGGATAGCAGTACTGGATGCGGATCCACTGAATGCCGGGAATCTTTGCCAGTTCCCTTAAAAGCCGCGGAAGAGATTTCTCTCCATAAAGATCGACTCCATAAAGGGTTGTCTCCTGAGCCACCAGAATCAGCTCCTTCACACCCTGGGCGGCCAGCCCGCGGGCTTCCTGCAGAAGATCTTCCATGGGCACACTCCGGTAGCTGCCCCGGAGGCTGGGAATGATGCAGTAGGTGCAGTGCTTGTCACAGCCCTCGGCAATCTTTAAAAACGCATAGTGGCCTCCGGTTGTCACCATACGGCCGCCCTCTGTGCGGGGAAGGGCGTTGATATCCCGGAAACAGGATACATGTTCCTTTTTCTCTTCCAGGATCTGCTTAACCATGGCGCCGATCTGGTCGTAGGATGATGTGCCCAGTATGCCGTCCACTTCCGGAATCTCCGTCAAGATCTCATCCTTATAGCGCTGAGCCAGACATCCAGTCACAAGAAGAGCCTTACACCTTCCCTCTTCTTTACAGCGGGCCATTTCCAGAATCGTATTTACACTCTCTTCCTTGGCATCACCGATAAAACAGCAGGTATTAATGATAATCACATCGGCTTCTTCTTCCGAATCGGTGAACTGAAAGCCGTCACCTCCCAGGATGCCCAGCATCTTTTCCGTATCCACCAGATTCTTATCGCAGCCCAGTGAAACAAATAGTATTTTCATAAATTCCGTCCTTTTTCGTCTCTATAAATTACTCTGATAGTCTGCCGCCGGATAGGCGGCGTTAATTCAGGGATGCCAAATGCGCCGTCAGACTTTTACGGGATGGCCGGTACGCCGCCTGCCGGCGCATGATGGTTTATCCGGCGAAGAAATTCTGTGAATTTCCCGCTGAAAAAAGGAGGACTCACAAAACCGATGTTTAGCAGTACCTCCTTTGCTTCTTTACATGATGGTTTACTCGTTGGATGACTGTGCATCCCCGTCAAACCCTGCAAGCTCTTCTGCAAGCTGCTCTCTGGTCTCTTCCGTTTCCAGATCCAGCTCCTCAAGCTCTTCCAGCGTTTCCTCTGTATCCAGTGACTGCTCTGCCGCGTCCTCATCGGTAAGGATTTTTACCTTGCCTTTGTAAAGCTCGTCAACGGCGACAGACAGCGGCTTCTTTCCATAAGAACCGCCTACCAGCGGCTCCGCGCCGTCAATCAGCTGTCTGGCTCTCTTGGAGGCCGCAATCACGATGGAGTACCGGCTCTGAACTACCGGCTGTTCACCTGGCTCGATATCGCTGTTTACTGCTTCAATTAAATCAGTATAAGATGGACGTAACATAAAATAAAGACCCCTTTCAATCTAAACATAATCTTTCTGCTCCTGTCCGGAACTTTCTGCATCCTAATTCAAATGCTTAAGTTCCGCACGGATCCGGTTTAAAAATTCTTTCTGAAGGCTGGTCCGGCTGTGCTGCGCTTCGATCAGCTGATGGAGCCGTTCCGTGCAGGCCTCCAGGTCATCATTGACAACAATGTAATCATAGGCTTCCACGCCTTCTGCTTCTTCTGCTGCACGCTTTAAGCGGGCTTCAATCACCTCAGCGCTCTCTGTGCCGCGGTTTGTAAGACGGCGTTTTAATTCTTCAGCACTTGGAGGCGTTACAAACAGAAGAAGGGCATCCGGATACTGCTCTTTAATGCGCAGCGCTCCCTGTATTTCGATTTCCAGAATCACATCCCGGCCGGAAGCCAGCTGTTTTTCTACGTATTCTCTGGGAGTTCCATAATAATTCTCCACATACTGCGCGTATTCGATCAGCGCATTCTCCTCCGCCATCTTCTGGAAAGCCTCCCGGGTAACGAAAAAATACTCTCTTCCGTTTTCTTCCCCCGGTCTGGGCTGACGGGTGGTGGCGGATATGGAAAGCGCATACTGGTGGTATTTTTCTACCAGCGCTTTCATAAGTGTGCCCTTTCCTGATCCGGAAAATCCGGAGACAACAACCAGAATTCCCTTCCGGTCCATAGGTTCTCTCTCCTTTTCGCAGCAGACAGCCTGCCGTATTGTTTATTCGATATTTTGAATCTGTTCCCGCACCTTTTCGATCTCAGTCTTTAAGGCGATGGCCTTATCTGCGGTCTCTAAGTCATTGGCCTTGGACAGAGTGGTATTGGCCTCCCGGTTCATCTCCTGGGCAATGAAATCCAGCTCCCGCCCGATGCTCCCGCCGGCAATAAGCTTCGTCTTCATGGTCTCGATGTGGCTGCGGAGGCGGACCATCTCTTCATCGGTACAGATCTTGTCCGCATAGATGGTCACTTCCGTGACAATCCGCGATTCATCTATGGCCGCCCCGTTTAACAGTTCCTTCACCTTATCGGTAAGCTTCGTCCGGTACTCCTCTACGATCCGCGGAGAGCGCTCTTCGATAAAGCTCACCAGTTCCAGCATGTAATCCAGCTTTTTCAGAAGGTCATCCCGCAAATGTTCGCCTTCTTCCAGGCGGGTCTCCACAAAACGCTCTGCGGCGCGGCTGATTGCGTCAGACAGAATCTTCCACAGCTGTTCCTCATCTTCCGGCGTCTGCTCCATGGTAAGGACTTCCGGAAAACGGGAAAGCGCCGACACGGTAATGTCATTAGGAATCTGAAACTGCTCGGCCATCTGCTGGAATGCATTCATGTACTCGCCGGCCAGCCCCTTATTGTACTTCAGGGAAAGATTCCCCTCGGTGTAATCCTCATAATTAATAAACAGATCCACCTTGCCCCGCTGGATGTGCTTCTTTAAAAGCGTGCGGATGGATGCCTCGAAATAATTAAATTTCTTCGGCATCTTAATGCTCAGATCCAGATATCTGTGATTTACGGCTTTCATTTCCACCGAAATCTTGTACTCATCCGTCACTGTCTCATATCTGCCGAAACCTGTCATGCTTTTTAACATAATAAGAAAAGCCTCTCTTTTGCCATAGTTATCTATCATTATAAGTCAAGAGACGGGGCAAGTCAACCAAATTTCGGCCGGCACTTCGGTGCTGTCCCGCCCCGTTTGCTTCTGCCCTGCCTTTTTTTCCATGCTTTTTCCCGCTGCTCTTTCCTGTGATTCCTGTAGTACAAGACTTTTTCCGAAAAATATGATATACTGTCGGAGGATAAGCCTAAAAAGGCTTTGCACAGCGATTTATCAACAAACAATTTCAGGAGGATTGCCATGGCATTTGACGGAATTACCATTGCCAACCTGGTACATGAATTAAAAAATACCATTGAAGGCGGACGGATCTCCAAGATCGCCCAGCCGGAGAAGGATGAACTTCTCTTTACCGTAAAAAATTACCGGAGCAGCTGCCGGCTTTTAATCTCAGCCAGCGCCAGCCTTCCATTGATTTATCTGACGGAGACAAACAAACAGAGTCCCCTTACTGCCCCGAATTTCTGCATGCTTCTGCGCAAGCACATCGGAAGCGCAAAAATTCTGGAAATCAGCCAGCCGGGACTGGAGCGGATCATCGAGATAAAGCTGGAACACCTGGACGAGATGGGGGATGTGTGCCGGAAACGTCTGATCATTGAGATGATGGGCAAGCACAGCAACATCATCTTCTGCCGTGAGGACGGCACCATACTGGACAGCATCAAACACATATCCGCCCAGGTAAGCTCTGTCCGGGAGGTGCTGCCGGGGCGGCCGTATTTCATCCCCCATACAGTGGAAAAGCTTGACCCGCTTACGGTAACGGAAGAAGAATTTGCTGCAGCCATGAAGTCTGCCTCCATGCCGGTATCCAAGGCGCTGTATCAGAAATTTACGGGAATCAGCCCGGTTATCGGAGAAGAAATCTGCCATCTGGCGTCTCTGGACGGGGACCAGTGGGCAAATCAGTTAAATGATCTGGAACAGATCCACCTTTACCACACCTTTTCTGTCCTGATGGAAGATGTGAAGGAAGGACGTTTCCAGCCTAATATAATATATGAAGGAGATTTTTCGGAGTGGGAGGAGGAAACCGACACCGCCAAGTCTCTTCCGGATCCGGAAATCAGTGACGATCCGGAACTTGCAGAAGCCCTTGCTGCAGAAAAGCCCTCTGCCCAGTATGACTGGAGCGAGGCGGAACCGGTGGAGTTTGCAGCAGTTCCCTTAACCTGTTTTTCCGGAAGCCGATACCGGGTACGGTCCTTTTCTTCCATCAGTCAGGTACTGGAAACCTACTATGCTTCCAGAAACACCTTTACCCGGATCCGTCAGAAATCAGCGGACCTGCGCCGCATCGTCCAGAATGCCCTGGAGCGGAATTATAAGAAATACGATCTGCAGGAAAAGCAGCTTAAAGATACTGAAAAGCGGGAAAAGTACCGGGTGTACGGCGAACTTTTAAATACCTACGGCTATGAATTAAAGGGCGGAGAAAAAGAGCTGGTCTGCATGAATTACTATACAGGAAAAGAAGTCCGGATCCCTCTGGATCCGCAGATGACGGCCCAGGAAAATTCCCAGCGTTTTTTTGAAAAATATAATAAATTAAAGCGCACTTACGAAGCCCTGAACCAGCTGACACTGGAAACAAAAGCAGAGATCGATCACCTGGAATCCATCAGTGCCGCTTTGGACATTGCCCTTCAGGAAGCAGATCTGGTACAGATTAAAGAAGAGCTGATGGAGTACGGATACGTGAAAAAGCGCCGCAGCAGCGACAAAAAGCCGAAGATCACCAGCAGGCCCTTCCACTACCGCTCTTCAGACGGCTTTGATATTTATGTAGGGAAAAACAATTATCAGAATGAGGAACTTACCTTTAAAATAGCTTCGGGAAATGACTGGTGGTTTCACGCCAAAGGAATGCCCGGCTCTCACGTAATCGTAAAATCCCAGGGGAAAGATCTTCCGGACCGGACCTTTGAAGAGGCCGCCGCCCTGGCAGCCTACTATTCCAAAGGCCGGGAAAACGATAAGGTGGAAGTGGACTACGTACAGAAAAAAGCCGTGAAAAAAGTGGCCGGAGCCGCGCCGGGATTCGTGATTTACCATACCAATTATTCCATGGTGGCCATTCCGGCATGCAGGCTGGAGGAAGTGCACTAGATTTACAGGATGCCGCAGAAAGGGGGATGGATATGCTGCTGGTTTTCATTTGTATCATTTGTGCCGTACTGCTGATTTTCTTCTGGATCCAGGCCACAAGAAATCATGCTGTTGTATTGGAGGAGGCGGTAAAAACAGCTTCCTCCGATATCCGCGTTCAGGAAAAAAGAAGGATCGATTTGATTTACAATCTTGTGGACTGCGTAAAGGAATACAGCCAACACGAAGCTTCTGTCCTGGCAGATCTAGCCGGCAGGATGAATCAGCAGCAGGCGGCAGAAAACCCACAGATCCGCCAGCTGCTGAACGCCGCCGCTTATCAGTATCCTCTTCTTAAAAGCAATGAAGTATATTTAAACTTAATGAATGAGCTGAGCATGACGGAAAACCTTATTGCCCGGTACCGTGAAAATTATAACGGAACGGTGAACGCATATGAACGTTATATCCGGCAATTCCCCGCTGCCCTTTTTCTTCCGCTGACGGGATACCAGGATCAGGTATTTAAACGGATTGATTTCGAAGTATCTCCGGACGCACCGCAGGATCTTTTCGGCAGAAGGAGGAACACACAATAATATGATGAACATCATCCTAATGGAATTTGGCGTCCTTTTACTTACGGTTACGGTTCTGCTTCTCATCGGTCTGCAGCTGTCAAAACGGCAGCGGGAACGAGTTTCCGACAAGCAGTCTGCGTACCGGAAAGCGGTGGAGATTGATTCCGACGAGATGTTTCTCCACGGAATAAAGACCGGTGTGGGAAATGCGTTTGTCTATGGAACGGTATCTGCAGAGGATCCTGTGACGGCAGAATGGACGCCGGGACCCTGTATTCTGGCACAGGTGGATACGGAGCATTACACCATGCACACCCGCTGGGTTACCAAAACCAGGGTCCTTCCCCAGGGCAAAACCGAGACTTATCAGGAGATGGAAACCTATTATACCTGGGACTGTATCTACAAAAACATTCTCCATGCTCAGAAAATACGATTCCGGGGACAAATCCTTCCTTATCAGTCCATAAGTTTTCCGCCTCCCGCGCAATATAAAGTCCTGTATCAAGGCCCAGATGTCCGGTATCGCTACTATGTTTTGAACAGCCCTATTACAGGGACGGTTTTCACCACATTAACCCGGGACGGGATGAAAAAAGGCTCAAGATTTTACTGCAATCTTAATCTGAAAGAAGCCAAATCCCGTGCCCTGGAAGGTGAAAACCGTCAGATGCCGCTTTTCTGGCTGATCTGGGCTATCATTACCGTATCGCTCGCTCTGCCAGTCTGTCTGCTGGCTCTTCCTTTTGTGATAAATTTTGCCAGTGCCTGGCATTAAACTGCAGATAGGAAGCATCAGGATACGCGTATTCTCCCCGGTAATTGGAAGCATTGTACGGCGGAAATTTCAGGGGATGGTAGACCTGCGGCTGCGGATTATCTTCCTGTGTATAGATATACATGGAATGATAATCCCAAACGATCAATTCATCTCTCCAGTCGCCGGTCAGATCCATAGCTTCGCAGCACAGAGTGGGATGGCCGTCATCCGGAAATGCCACGGCGCGGATGCCGTTTCCATTTAGCAGTCCGCCGCGGCAGGGGTCTGCATTGGTCAGGATCAGTTCTGTGCCGCTGCCGTCCCAGTTTACCGGAGCAAGGATATTGCCGTTCATCTCATTTTCCATTTCCCAGATGGGATTTCCGTAACAGTCATAAAGGAAAATCACCCCCTGGTGTCCCCAGAAGTTTGAGACCACGATCTCCAGTCCTTCCCGGTCCGGGCAGTAATTGGCCACAGATACCCGCTGCGCATGACCGATCCGGTCCCTTGACACGATATTTCCGTAAAAATCTCCGATAAAAAAGCCTTCTGAGCCGGATACGCAGGCAAAATACCCCTCTTTCTGATCCGGCGTCCACCTTCCGGCCACAATCTCATCTGTGTGGTCTTTTTCTATGGGGTAAGTCCAGAGAAAAGAACCGTCACTGTCCAGCAAAGTATATCCCACCAGCACTTCATCTTTTCCGTCTCCGTCAATATCCACGGGAAGGGGGCAATGGCCCGTATTCTTGGGGCTTACGTATTTCCACATCAGATTCAGATTTTCATCCAGCGCATAAACCCGGCAGTACCGGTCCTTGATCAGAATATCCCCTGGACGGTCTTTTCCACGGAAATTGCAGATCCTTATGCCGTCCGGATTAATCCGGTCAAAGGCATAGATATGATAGGGAATGCCGATGATTTCAGCGTCATTTTCGGTGGAATACGGCGTTTTTGCCGATTTCTTCACTGCGCCGGTAGCTCCGTCCAGGATGCGGATCTCGAAATCCCAGCCTGCGATCACTTCATCCTTTCCGTCCCCGTCAATGTCATAAACCTGAAGAGGAACGTCAGCAGAAACCTTTCCCAGTACATCTGCTTCATCGGAAGGTTCTCCCAGCTGCCATAAAATACTTCCATCCAGATCGATGACAGTAAGACAGCTGATAAACCCGTAAGCATCCCGGCTGACCCGCTTCTGCATCTGCGCCAGGACGATCTGCCAGCTTTCGTCTCCTTTCAGATGGCCGAACCGGATCTGGCGGCTGGTACCGAAATTCTTAAGATCCAGCTTCTTCCAGAGCTTCATTCCGGGATATCCCTTCATAACTTCCTCTTCTGCGCGTTTCTCTTCCTGTGCGGCTTTTTTTATGGAAAGTTCTGTGTCCCGGCTTACCTGTACGGCAAAATCGCGGAACCGGGTGGGACAGTCGGCGGTAATTCCCACTTTTCCGCCTCTGGCCACAGAAGGATCGGAAAAACAGAAGAGCTCCTGCTCATTGATCATAAGCATGACAGTTTCACCGGAGCAATGTGCCGTCAGGCGATAGCTGGAGTCACAGTCATGAGAGAAATCCGCCGTTTTCAGAATCTGGATTTCCTCCTTGTGTCTCCGTGAAAGCACTGCCTTATCTTCTCCTTCCAGCGCAAACACCAGGGTATCCATGCTGTGGTTCATACAGAATACGATGCCTGCAGTTCCCTTCCGCGACAGGCGGCGCATGGTCACGGAAACGGTATAATCCCGCCAGCATCTCTCTCCTGTCTCCAGGGTGGGAAACATCCGGTGGGGTCGGTTCTTTTCAATCCGCATGGACTCGATGGAATGGATCCCATCCTGTTCTGTAATGATCCATGAAGGACCGGTTCCATTGTAAGTGTGATTGCATACCGGGTCATACCAGCGGCCGCTTCGGCCGGTATCCGGAATGTACTGGTACTCTCCCATCGCCGAGTGGTCCCGGTCATAAGGAAATTCGCCGATGGGAAAATCCCGGAAATCTTCCTGCACAAGAAATACGGAGCGGTCCGCATCTGAATTTGCTGTTTGTACATCTGCTGCTTTTGCATTTTCTGTCTTGGCATTTTCTGTCTGCTTCATGATGAATGTCACCTCTCTCTGTGTGATAAATGGATGAGTTCAGTATAGCGCATTTTTGTGTACATGTTAAGAAGATAGGGAAATTGAATCTATGGTTTGGGATTTTTACTCACGGGAGGGAGGTGCAAACAGCACAAAATTCTCCAGTAGATGAACCTGTTCAGTCCTTCCATAGGTATTTCTTCGATTATCTATATTCTCTTCTTTCAGGTCGGGCAAAGATATGCGGGCAGAAACTGCAGGCGGACCTGCAAAGACTTGACATCCGGCTTCCGATGGATTACGGTAAAGACAGCATTTCGGCAAAACAAAACACGCCGGAAGAAAGGAAATGAAAGAGAAAATGAAAATGACGGGAACAAAAAGAATTCTGTGTTTTGGCGATTCGAATACCTGGGGATGCATTCCGCGCTGGGAGGCCTCTCCATTTCCATCGGAACGATACGACGAAGAAACCCGCTGGCCCCAGGTCATGGCCAAAGAATTAGGAAATGAATGGGTTCTTCTGGAAGAAGGACTTGGAGGCCGGACCACCATGTTTGATGCGCCGGGGGAATCCTACCGCAGAGGCGACTGGTACCTGCATCCCTGCCTTTTAAGCCACCGTCCCTTGGACTATGTGGTCCTTATGCTGGGAACCAACGATATACAGCCGCGGCTGCACCCCGGTCCCGTCGGTACTGCTGAACTAAAAGACGGGATGAAACAAATGATTTCCATAATCCGTTCCCTTCCGGAATGCGGTCCGTTAAAGAAAGCAGAGCCGGCACAGATTCTCCTCATCGCCCCGCCGCCGATCCGAAAAGCGCAGGGCCGGCCGGAAGTATGGGAAAAATACGGAAAAGAACAGGGTCTCCGGCTTTCTGAAGAATTCGCCGGAATTTACGGTGAGATTGCCAGGGAAATGGGATGCGGCTTCCTGGATGCGGCAGCTTATGCCCAGGCAGATCTTTCTGACGGCGTA
>DVKS01000231.1 GCA_018715905.1 Candidatus Caccovicinus merdipullorum
GCCGCTTCCGCAGCTGCGCCTGCCGCTTCCGCTGCCGCATCTGCCGGAAAGAAAGAAAAGAAATCCATTATTAACTTTGATTTCCTGCAGAAGCTGGGCAAGGTTCTGATGACGGTAATCGCCGTAATGCCGGCTGCCGGACTGATGATCAGTCTTGGAAAGCTGGTGCAGATGGGCGGCGGCGATGTGGGTCTGATCCTGACCATCGGAAGTACCATGGAAAATATCGGATGGGGCATTATCAATAACCTGCATATTCTGTTTGCGGCAGCCATCGGCGGCTCATGGGCCAAGGAAAAGGCCGGAGGCGCATTTGCTGCACTGATTGCGTTTATCTTGATTAATATTATTACCGGTGCTCTTTTTGGAGTTACCAGCGACATGCTGACTACAGAGGGTGCGGTGACCCATACGTTGTTCGGACAGGAGATCCTGGTGGACGGATACTTTACTTCTGTACTGGGGGCACCTGCGCTGAATATGGGTGTTTTCGTAGGCATTATATCTGGTTTTGTAGGCGGCACCGTATATAATAAGTATTATAATTACCGGAAGCTGCCGGATGCTCTTGCGTTCTTTAACGGCAAGCGTTTTGTACCCCTTATGGTGATCCTCTGGTCCGTGATTATTTCTCTGGTTCTGGCTGTGATCTGGCCGGTAGTTCAGACGGGAATTAATGCTTTTGGCGTTTGGATTGCAAATTCTTCTGATACTTCGCCGGTACTGGCGCCGTTTATTTACGGAACGCTGGAACGACTGCTGCTTCCTTTCGGACTGCATCACATGCTGACGATTCCTATGAATTATACCTCCTTCGGAGGCACCTATACCATGCTGACCGGAACCAATGCAGGATCTCAGGTATTCGGCCAGGATCCGCTGTGGCTGGCATGGGTAACGGATCTGATTAACTTAAAGAATGCAGGCGATATGGAAGGGTATCAGACTCTTCTTGCTACTGTAACTCCGGCCCGCTTTAAGGTAGGGCAGATGATCGGTGCTACCGGACTGCTTCTGGGTATTGCACTGGCCATGTACCGGAGAGTGGATGCGGACAAGAAAAAAAGCTACCGTTCCATGTTTCTTTCCACTGTACTGGCGGTATTTTTAACAGGAGTTACGGAGCCGTTAGAGTTTATGTTCATGTTCTGTGCCCTGCCGCTGTATCTGGTTTATGCAGTGCTTCAGGGATGTGCTTTTGCCATGGCAGGTATTATTGACCTGAGACTTCACTCATTTGGCAACCTGGAATTTTTGACTCGTGTTCCCATGTCGGTACAGGCCGGACTTACGAGAGATATTATTAATTTCATTATCTGTGTTGTAGCATTCTTTATTATCGGATATTTTGTGGCATATTTTATGATCGGGAAATTCCGCTTTGCCACACCGGGACGTCTGGGTAATTACACAGATGACAGCGGCGCCGATGAGGATACTCCGGCCCAGGCTTCCGCGTCTTTAAGCACAGCAGGAGGAAGCCAGGCAGAGCGTATCATCGGTCTGCTGGGCGGACGGGAAAATATCACACTGGTAGATGCCTGCATGACCCGTCTTCGTGTAACGGTAAAGGATCCCGGCCTTGTGGCAGATACTGCTGCATGGAAAGCAGAAGGTGCTATGGGACTGATCAAAAAGGACAACGGTATTCAGGCTGTATACGGACCGAAAGCGGATGTACTGAAATCCGATATTAATGACATTCTGTAATTATTGGGGGATATTATGAAACTGATGACGCTGAACAGCCATAGTCTGGCAGAGGCAGATTATGAAAGGAAACTTCATTTGTGTGCGGATGGAATCCGGCAGCTGGAACCGGATATTCTGGCTATGCAGGAGGTAAATCAGACTAGAAATGCCCCGGAAGCGGATGTGCAGCAGCTTAAAGACAGCGGTTTTCTCCGCTGTCCGGCTCTGCCGGGGGAAGTCATACCGCCGGTGCGCCGGGATAATCATGCCTTTCGCATGGCAGTTCTGGCTGCCGAAGCAGGCAGGCCGTTTTTCTGGACCTGGGTTCCGGCGAAAGTCGGCTATGACCGGTATGATGAGGGTCTGGCGCTGTTTAGCCGGTTCCCCATAAAAGAAATCCGCCAGTTTTATCTTACCCGCTCTAAGGATTACCAGAACTGGAAGACACGGAAGGCTCTGGGAATTGCCGTGGAGACAGAGGCAGGGCGGCAGCATGCTTACAGCCTCCATATGGGCTGGTGGAATGATATGGATGAGCCCTTTTTAAGTCAGTGGGAACGGCTGGAAGAGGAGACGAGGGAACTTAAGCAGAAAGGGGAGACGGTCTGGCTGATGGGTGATTTTAACGCTCCCGCCGGTATTTCCGGGGAGAGCTGGGAAAAGATCCGTTCCTGCGGCTGGACAGATACTTACGATTCTGCGGAGCAGAAAGATGAGGGAATCACGGTGGGAGGCATTATTGACGGCTGGCGGGAAACGGCGGCTCCTCATCCGGCCATGCGCATTGATTATATCTGGTGCAGCCGGCCTTATCCGGTTCTCCGTTCCATGGCAGTATTTAACGGAAAAGGGTGCTTTGGATATCCGGCTTTTTCGCCGGTGTCGGATCATTTCGGTGTTATGGCAGAATGCGGGATTCCGAAAGAATAAAAAATGACGCCAAAAGAGAAAGAAACAGAATAGGAGAAACGGTATATGAAACGAGAAAGCGGTATTTTACTCCCGATTTTCAGTCTTCCTTCCCCTTACGGAATCGGGTGTTTTTCGAAAGAGGCATACGAATTTGTGGATCAGTTAAAGGAAGCAGGTCAGTCTTACTGGCAGATTCTTCCTCTGGGACCTACCAGCTACGGCGATTCCCCTTACCAGTCTTTTTCCACATTTGCAGGGAATCCTTACTTTATCAGCCTGGATGAGCTGGTGGAAGAAGGTGTCCTGACCCGGGAAGAATGCGATGCAGCGAATTTCGGCAGATCAAGAAGTACCATTGATTACGCAAAGCTTTATAAGAACCGGTATCCGCTCCTGCGGAAGGCCTACGAGCGCAGCCGTGTATGGGAAAACGAGGATTTTCTCCAATTCCGCCGGGAAAACGGATGGTGGCTTCGGGATTATGCTCTTTTTGTGGCAGTAAAGGACCGGTTTGGAGGAAAAGCCTGGACGGAATGGGCTGAGGATATCCGCCTGCGCTGGAACAATGCCATGGAATATTATCAGAAGGAACTGTATTATGAAATTGAGTTCCATGAATATCTCCAGTACCTTTTCCTTAGACAGTGGGAAAAGCTGAAGGCATATGCCAATAGCCAGGGAATTCGTATTATTGGAGATATACCCATTTATGTGGCTATGGACAGCGCGGATACCTGGGCGAATCCGGAACTGTTCCAGCTGGATCAGGATAACCGGCCCCTGGCTGTGGCAGGCTGCCCGCCGGATGGATTTTCCGCTACAGGCCAGCTGTGGGGAAATCCTCTTTACCGCTGGGATTACCACCGGCAGCAGGGATATTCCTGGTGGATCCGCCGCCTGGCTTACTGCTATAAGCTTTACGATGTGGTTCGTATCGATCATTTCCGCGGTTTTGACCAGTATTTTTCCATTCCGGCAGATGCCGAGACTGCAATAGGCGGCCATTGGGAGCAGGGACCGGGAATCGACCTTTTTCATGCAGTTTCCCGGGCGCTGGGGCAGAAAGACATTATCGCGGAAGATCTGGGATATGTGACAGATTCCGTTCGGAAGCTGGTAAGAGACAGCGGTTACCCCGGCATGAAGGTGCTGGAATTTGCCTTTGATTCCCGGGATTCCGGCTGCGCCAGCGATTATCTTCCTCACAATTACCCGGAAAACTGCGTAGTGTACACGGGGACACATGATAATGAAACCATTCAGGGATGGTTCCATTCCATTCATCCGGATGAGAGGAAAATGGCCAGAGAATATCTGTGCAATCCGGACACACCCGATGAAAATATGTATCTTCCATTCATCAGCCTTGCCATGAGGAGCAAGGCGCGGATGTGCATTATCCCCATCCAGGACTATATGGGACTGGATAACCGGAGCCGGATTAATGTGCCTTCTACCGTGGGAACCAACTGGAGATGGAGGCTGGCTCCCGGTCAGATAAAACCGGAACTTCTTAAGAGGATCAGCGGAATGACTCTGCGCTACGGTCGTTTTAACTGGCAGTGACCGGCAAAAGAATGAGAGATGGTATAAGGGCAGTGCTTTTCGCCGGGAAAAGCACTGCCGATACCGCCTGGAGGACTGGTACGTGAAAGGAAGGTGGAAACCTGCATATAAAAAACAAAAATATCAAAAAAGTGTGAAAAAAATATAAAAAAGCCATTGACAATTTCCTCACAAAGAATTATAATGGTCAAGTCGTAAGGAAACAAGACAAAATATGACAAGCGCCTTTAGCTCAGTTGGTAGAGCAGTAGACTCTTAATCTATTTGTCCAGGGTTCGAGTCCCTGAAGGCGCAGTTGAAAGCACTGTTTTTGCAGACATTGTGAGCTGCGGGGACGGTGTTTTTATTTTGCCGGAATCAGCAATCCGGTCAGCAGGATTCATAAAAACGGCAGGACCATTTTCGGTCCTGCCGTTTTTTTTTAGAATTTATCCAAAAATTCTCCAGGCGCAGATAAAGTTGTTTGCCCACCAGGAGCTGAGCGCGTGGTGGATAACGCGGCCGTTACTGGAGGAGGCATCGATTACGGTACCGCCGCCGGCTGCAATTCCCACATGGCCGTTTACAACAACGATGTCGCCGGCCTGAATATCGGAGAAGTTATTGATCCGGGTGTAGCGGCCTACATTGCGCCATCCGGAAGAAGTTATGTAACTCTGATTTACGCCCACCTGGTTCAGACACCAGTAAACAAAGCCGGAGCAGTCGAAGGAGTTGGGACCTTTGGCGCCCCATACATAGGGAGCTCCCAGCTTTGATTTTGCCACGGAGATCAGAGAATTCACGCCGCCGGCCATCTGTATGGTGCCGCCGGACGAACCGCCGGATGAACCGCCTGAGGAACTGCCGCCGCGGTTGCTGCCGGATGAACCGCCGGAAGATCCGCCCCGGTTGCTGCCGGACGAACCGCCGGAAGATCCGCCTGAGGAGCTGCCGCCGGCAGGAGCCTTGGTAACATTATCACCGGTAAGCTTTGCCATGGTCTGGGCCCCTACGGTGCCGTCTACGGAAAGGCCGTTGCGGTTCTGGAAAGAGCGGACTGCATTTTCGGTGATCTCGCCATAGTATCCGGTTACGTTTCCAGAGGATAAATAACCGTATTTATTTAACAACGTCTGTACCTTGGAAACGCTGTCGCCTTCATCTCCAAGGCGCAGGCCCATAGGCTTGGCATCCGGGCTGTTTAATGCCAGACGGGTGCTGGGGCCTAAATAGCCATCTACTACCTGGTCATTTCTGGCCTGGAACTGTTTTACCGCATTTACGGTATCCTGGCCGTAAGTGCCGTCCGGTTCGGTAAACAGATAGCCAAGTTCTTTCAGACGCTGCTGGCAGGCCAGAACCACATCGCTCTTATCGCCGAATGCAAGGAGATTTGCCTTGACGTCATCGGAATATAAAAGATTCATAGTCTGCTGCCCTACTTTGCCGTCCTGACTTAATCCGTTTAATTCCTGGAGTTTTAAGACGGCAGCCTCTGTAGTGTCGCCGAAATTTCCGGTGACCAGATCTTCCGTAGCCAGATATCCCAGTTCGAAAAGACGAGACTGGATCCGTTCAATATCATCGCCCTGGTCACCCTTCTGGGCTGCGTAATACTTGGCATCCGGGGACATGATCGCTTCATAAGTGGAATTTCCCACAATTCCGTCCTGGGCCAGGCCGTTCTGACGCTGGAAGATCTTTACGGCACGCTCGGTCTGGGTACCGAAGTATTCGGTGGGCTCATCATGATCCATAAAGCCCAGCTCCATTAATCGTTCCTGCAGCTGTGCCACTGCCGGGTGCGTTTCGCCGACCCGAAGATATTCCGGCATGGGAACTGCCTCCGGGACGGTAATCTGCAGTTCCGGAAGAAGCTGCCCGCTGGGATTTAAGGGCGGGATTGTTTCTGGTGCTGTGGTAACCATAAGTTCGGAAGAGGTTTCGGCTGTCTCTGTTTCAGAGGATGCTTCTGTGGCAGAAGATGAGATCTGCTGCTGACAGCCGGCCGCAGCCAGGCTCAGACAGGCGGTAACTGCCAGAAGACCTGCATAGATTCGGACTCTGCTCTTTTTTTTCTTGTATTTCATGAAAAGGATGTCCTTTCTTTTTCGCAATGTACGATTTGTCAAAGAATTACGTTCTATTCTAGCACATTTTCCTCTGAATTTCCACTGTCACTCTTCTTTTTTGTGGGGAATTTTACGTAAACCTTAAATAAATCACCATCTATGACGATCTGAAAAACACCTTTTTGCAGTTGGGTAAGACTCTGAGCGATGGAGAGTCCCAGACCGCTTCCCTCTGTTGCCCGGGAAGAATCGCCGCGGACAAAGCGTTCCGTCAGTTCTTCGCTGGAAATATTTAAGGGATGCTGGGAGATGTTTTTTATGGTGAAGACCACCATCTCATCTTCCAGAACCATATCCACGTAGATGCGGCTGTGCTCCATGGCATACTTAAAGGCATTGTTATAGAGGTTCTCCAGAACCCGCCACAGCCTCCGTCCGTCGGCTTCGATGAGTACCGGCTGTTCCGGAAGCCGGCTGATCAGTTCCAGGTGCCGCTGGGCAAACTTTTCGTTAAATTCACCATTGGTCTGCTGCACCAGCTCCACAAAGTCGATGTCGGAGATTTCCAGCTTCAGATTTCCGGAGCTGGCCTTAGAGGCTTCTACCAGGTCTTCGGTAAGGGTTTTTAAGCGCTGCGATTTTTGTTCCAGAACCTCCAGATAACTCTGGACTTTTTCGTTCTGGATCTTCTCCCGCTTGATCAGGTCTACATAATTAATAATGGAAGTCAAAGGCGTTTTCAGGTCATGGGACACATTTGTAATCAGATCTGCCTTAAACCGCTCGCTCTTTACCTTTTCCTGAAGGGCAGTATCCAGATTGTTTCCGATATGATTGATGTGATCGGCAGTGATCTTCTGTTTCCCTGTAAACTCACTGACATCTACGCAGTAGCTGATATCGCCGGAGGCAATGTTTGCAATGGCACGCTGAATTTTGTCATTCTGAAGGGCCTTGCGGATCACGTACAAAAAGACCAGCAGATCGATGGCGGCCCAGACCAGGATCAGCACGCCGAAGAGGATCTGGTGGGCAAGGGATTCCAGGTCAAGGAGCAGGTAAACACTGCTGGAGGCCAGAACGATATTTACCGCCAAAAAGATCATATAGGTGTAGGCAGCGCTGTGAGAAGCAGGCTCCTGGGTGAAATAATCCTGAGTTTCTGCAATGGCTTTTCGAATCCAGCTTTTTTTCCACAGGGTCCTGGCCTTATAGCGGCGGAGGAGACTGAAAAAGCACAAAAGTCCCACCACATAAATAATCACGAAGATAAGGAGCTTTTCGAAAAAGTACCAGTTTTCTGTGGCTATGATCAGGTGGAGCAGGCGGAAACCTGCAATTTTTCCCAGATAACAGGCCATGGCGCCGATTGCCAGAAAGAATAAGATGCAGCCTTCTGCACTCATGTGATCTAGCGGACGCAGCTGTATGGTATTGTTCAGACTCCCTGTTTCATGGCCGCAGACCACTACCAGGTACAGCAGAGAGAACAGGCAGCCAAGCACACCAGCGCCCATCAGGCCCAGACCGCGCACCGTCCAGCTGCGCATGGACTCATAATTGGCAGCTTCTCTGGTATATGCATCAGCATAGGGAAAATTGGTATCCACAGAAATAATAAAATGAAGAAAACTCTGCTCGAAAAATTCGGTGCCGGAGGCCAGTTCTTCAATATACGTGGGGATCTGAGACATATTTGTGTCGATATGCAGGTCTTCTGCTGTGTATTCGGCATACAGGCCCATGTGCTTCATTTTGTCCCAGGAAGCGCTGGTAACGTTGGTATAAATTACGGTATCTCCCTTCAGCATTTCATTGTCATTGGTGCAGGTCAGCTGGAAAGAGAGATTTGAGGGGCCGGTAATCAGATTATAGTAAACATAGCAGTACCGGCTGAAATTGGAAAGTGCCTCATAGCAGAGATCCTGCATCCTTTCATAGGCCTGACCTGGCTCAGTCAGGTGCGGATTGGGATCATAGGCTTTGTATTCCACCATTACGGATTCTTCCTGGGAAAAGGTTTCTGCGGGAGAGATCACATTTATGGACCAGTCATCTTGGAAAAGATAACCGTAGGATTCCCCCATTTTGATGATATCGGACATATTATAGGAAATGGTGGAATTTGGTCCGTAGTTTACACGCAGGACTTCTTTGTCCATGTCCGGCTCGCCTTCCGTCTCAAAAGCATCCCGGAGGGTGCCATAGTCAAAGATTGCCCGGATGTCAGACTGGAGCTGATTATAAAACAGATCCGATTCAATGTAGGATTCACTGCGGATCCAGGCGATGCCTCTGCCGAAATTGGAGTTCACATACAGGATGGAAATGCTTGCAATCACCAGGATGAGACAGGCCAGGTGAATCAAAACAGCCAGGTTTTTCTTTGGATGAATGCTGTTGGTACTCATGAATTTCTGTCCTTCCTGTTTACTGCTTTTCGATCTTATATCCCACGCCCCATACTACTTTGAGATAGCGGGGTTCCCTGGGATTGATCTCAATCTTTTCGCGGATATGGCGGATGTGGACTGCCACTGTGTTATCGGCGCCAATGGCTTCTTCATTCCAGATCTGCTCATAGATTTCATCAATGGAGAAAACTTTTCCGGCATTCTTAACCAGGAGCAGGAGTATATTGTATTCAATGGGAGTGAGTTTTATGGGATCGCCGTCTACGGTTACTTCCTTATTATCATCATTGATCTGCAGGCCGCCGCATTTGTAAACCTGTCCGGCAGTCTGCTGGTTCAGGTTCCCAAGCTGAGTATAACGCCGCAGCTGGGATTTCACCCGTGCCATCAATTCCAGCGGATTAAAAGGCTTGGTGATATAATCGTCTGCACCAATATTTAAGCCCAGGATCTTGTCCGTGTCCTCGGATTTTGCAGAGAGAATAATAATGGGAATGCTGCTGGTCTCCCGCACCTTCAGGGTGGTGCGGATTCCGTCTAACCCCGGCATCATTACGTCCAGAATCATCAGATCCACCTGATTGCTGTCTAAAAGCTTCAGCGCTTCGGCACCATCGTAAGCTTTTATAACGTGAAAACCTTCACCGGTCAGATAAATGTCAATTGCTTCCACGATCTGCTTATCGTCATCGCATACTAAGATTGTTGCCATGGAAAAACCTCCTTTTTAACATCCTATCAGTCATTATACAACACATTTTCTGCAGAACATATTACAATTTCATGAAAAATTTGCAAAGATTACACCGGCGGCCGCCATAAGGCAGCCGTCGGTGTTTAGGATGGTTTTTTGCAATTTGCTTAGAAGCGGAAGACCGCAGTCCCGTAAGGCGCAAGAGGATAGCTGACGGAATAGGGCTGACCGTCGCACTCGCCTTTTTTCGCCCGGTAAGGCACGGACTTTTTCAGGAGTCCTTCCTGGGAGTTTAAGATCAGGCTGTAGACGCCGCGTTTGGGAACGCCTACCCGGTAGTCGCTGCGCTCCATGGGGGTAAAGTTAATGACAAACAGGAGACTGCGCTTTCCAGTCTCATCCCGGCGGATGAAGGAGAAAATGCTGCGGTCGCCGTCATTGGCATTTACCCACTGGAAGCCGTTCCAGTCATTATCCAGGCGGTAAAGCGCCGGGTATTTCTGGTACAGGTGGAGCAGGTCCTTTACGTAGCTTTGGAGAGAGGCGTGAAGGTCCTCGCCGGTCAGGTACCAGTCAAGGGACACCTTTTCATCCCACTCGTGCCACTGTCCGAAATCCTGTCCCATAAAGAGAAGTTTCTTTCCGGGATGGCCCATCATAAAGGTATAGGCGCATTTCAGGTTGGCAAACTTGTCTTCGTAAATGCCGGGCATCTTGTTGATCATGGAACACTTTAAGTGTACCACTTCATCGTGGGACAGAACCAGGATATAGTTTTCACTGGTAAAGTAGGTAAGACCGAAGGTCATTTTATTATGGTTGTATTTCCGGAAATAAGGGTCAAGTTTCATGTATTCCAGGAAATCGTGCATCCATCCCATGTTCCACTTAAAGGTGAAGCCAAGGCCGTCATCCTCCGGTGCACCGGTTACCTTGGGCCAGGCAGTGGACTCTTCTGCAATCATCACAGCGCCGGTTTTGCGGCCTGTCAGGACACTGTTTAAGTGCTTGAAGAATTCAATGGCTTCCAGATTTTCGTGGCCGCCGTAGATGTTCGGCACCCAGTTCCCGGGGGTGCGTCCATAGTCCAGGTAAAGCATGGAGGCCACGGCATCCACCCGCAGACCGTCTACGTGGAACTTTTCCACCCAGAAGAGCGCATTGGCAATGAGGAAGTTCTTTACCTCGTTCTTTCCGTAGTCGAATACCTTCGTGCCCCAGTCCGGATGTTCGCCCTTACGGGGATCGGCGTACTCATAAAGGGGCTGCCCGTCAAAATCAGCCAGGCCGTGGGCATCCCGGGGGAAGTGAGCAGGTACCCAGTCAAGGATGATGCCAATGCCTTTCTTGTGAAGATAGTTGACAAAGTACATAAAGTCCTTGGGTGTTCCGTAGCGGGAGGTAGGGGCGTAATAGCCGGTGACCTGGTATCCCCAGGAACCATCAAAAGGATGCTCTGCGATGCCCATAAGCTCCACATGGGTATAGCCCATTTCCTTTACGTAGTCCGCCAGCTCATGGGCGGCCTCTATGTATGTGTAGAATCCGTCTTTTTCTTCCCGGTCTTTTTTCCTCCAGGAGCCGAGATGGACTTCGTAAATGCTCATGGGAGATTTCAGTACATCTTCTTCCCTGCGCTTTTCCATCCAGGCGCTGTCGCTCCAGCTAAAATGATCAATATCGGCAGTGACGGAAGCGGTACCTGGGCGGTACTCGGAACTGAAGGCATAGGGATCCGCCTTAAATAGGACTTTTCCGGAGCTGGTGGTGATGGCAAACTTATAAAGTTCTCCCAGGCCCATCTTAGGAATGAATACTTCCCAGATGCCGGAGGTTTCCAGCATGGTCATGGGATCAGCACCGGGAACCCAGTCATTCCGGTCGCAGACCAGGCTCACTGCCTGGGCGTGAGGGGCCCATACTGCAAAATACATGCCTTTTTTTCCATTGTAGGTTTTGGGATGAGCACCAAGTTTATCGAAAATTTCGTAATGGGTTCCGTTTCCAAACAGGTAGCGGTCCACATCGGTGATAAAACCGGTTCCTGTCTGTTTTTTTGTTTTAGCCATGGTAAATTAATCCTCCCTTATTTTCAAAACAGTCCCCCAATTAGCGGGCAATGTGAGCGTGATCTTTCCGTTTTCTATGGGGACAAGATCTCCGCTTATAAGATCTTCTGCCGTGCTTGCATGAATGGGGACGGGAACCGTGATGACGGCTTCCTGACTGTCATTATTTGCTGCCGTGATACAGATGCTCTTTTCAGCGCGGCGGGCGAATGCGTACTGACGGTTTGTCAGGAGAAGTTCCTGATAGATGCCGTCATGGTACTCGGGATTTTCCTGATGGATTTTTCCAAGTACAGCGATCTGGTCAGTCAGCGGACAGTGAAGTTCGTGATCCTGGCTGACTGACAATGCCGGGCGCAGTGCTTCATCGCTGGTTCTGGTGCGGGTGCCGCTGACGGCCCATTCGCCGCCATAATATATAGAAGGAATGCCGGGCAGAGTAAAGAGACACAGATAAATGGGAAACAGGTGCTCTTTCTCCCTGAGCTTGCTGGCAATGCGGTCTTCGTCGTGATTATCCACAAAAGTGTAAAGCTTCCGGTGGATTGCCTCCAGCCGCCGTACATTGTGAGCGATTTCAAAGAAATTGTGGTCATTAAATCCGGAATAGAGGCTCTTGTGCAGCTCGTAATTGGTTACGGAATGGAGCATTTCCGGATTTACCCAGCGGGCGTAATCGCCGTGTATCACTTCGCCCATAAGCCAGAAATCCTGCTTCATCCCCTCTGTGGCCCGCCGCATTTCTTTCATAAAATCAAAGTCCAGAACATTGGCACAGTCCAGGCGGATGCCGTCGATCTGGAATTCCTCGATCCAGAACCGGATCACATCAAAGAGATAATTCTTCACATCGGGATTCCGGAGATTTAAGCAGGGAAGTTCAAAATGTCCCTGCCAGGCATCGTAGCTGAAACGGTCGCTCAGAGGAGAACCCCAGCCGAAATTTACGCCCCGGTACCAGTCCCGGTAAGGAGAAGCTTCGCCCTGTTCCTGAATGCTGCGGAAGGCGAAGAATTCGCGGCCGGTGTGGTTGAAAACGCCGTCTACCACTACGTGGATTCCGGACTGATGGCAGAGGGAGACAAATTCTTTAAAGTCTTCATTGGTTCCCAGCCGGCGGTCTACCAGCTTGTAATCCCGGGTGTCATAGCCGTGAGTGGAAGATTCAAAAAGAGGACCAATGTAGATGGCCGTGCATCCAAGAGAGCGGATATGTGGAATCCACTGATTCAGCTCCTCAAAACGCCGGGACGGCTCTTCTTGTGTGTTCTGTTTTGGTGCGCCGGTCATTCCCAGCGGATACATATGATAAAAAACGGCCTTTTCATACCAGGTGTGCATGTTCTGATACCTCCTATGGTGTCTGTGATTTTGCGCGGACTGCTCTCTGATGGCCGGCGGCAGCTTCCTCAGCAGCTTTAAAGCGGCGAAGGAGAAACTGATACCGCAGCTGCGCGGCATTGATCTCGTAGATGTAGCAGTCGATTAGTGTAGGATCTACCGCCTGTTCAAAATGATTTCTGGCGGCATCGATTTCTTCTTTTGTCTGCTGAATCTGGGTTCGCAGACGGCTTGCTTCTGCGCTGTATGAGCGCATTTTTTCGTTTTTTCCATTCATTAATCCCAGCATAATTTCACATTCCTTCCTTATATTATATGTGTATTCAGGCCTGACTCTTATAGTATGGTTGGAAGGTGGAAAATTATGTATGTTCTGTTATTTTATGAATTCCTGAAGACGGAATCCCAGGTTCATCAGAACCCGGGTGGAGTCGGCGATGGTGAGATAGTAGTAATTGGATGTCCCCTTCTGTCGGACACTTACCAGCCCGGCTTCTTTTAAAATCTTCAGGTGGTGGGAAATTGCCGGCCGGGAGAGGCTGGTCTTTTCTGTAATCTGATTTACATTCAGACCGTGCTGGCCCAGAGGCTGCGGCGATGCCAGTGCCTCGATAATTGTCAGACGTACCTCATCTCCCAGAGCAATAAAAAGCGGCATACACTGATGGAATGCTTCCTGTAATTCCTGTGGAGTAGTCAATATGGAATGCGGCCTCCTTCCTGATCTGTGTGAGATCGGTCAGTTGTCTTTTTTAAAACGAATTGGTTTAAAAATTTAAACTAAGTGTATTCTATCACGGAAGTATTGTGGGGTCAATATAATGCAGATAGAAAATTAAGGACAAAATTTGTCAAAATGCACAAACAAAAAACGGATTTCGTTGTTTCGATATGGGCTGCTGCTGAATAAAATGTAAAATAATGTAAAAATAGGTTGACAAAACAACCTATCTATGTCATAATAATATTACATCCAGTGCCTGTCGGAAAGGGCAGGTGAGATATGGAGACTCTTGATTTGCCGCTTGTATGCGGAATGGTGGTCTGCTTTGCTGCAGCCGGCCTCTGGGATTTACTGGCCGGGCGGATCCCCAATCGATGGCTGGCCTTCTGGTATACAGCCGGATTTGTTTACTTTGCCTGCAGCAGCTGGCTGGCAGCAGCCGGATATCTGGTCCGGAGTGCTGCGACAGTGGGCTTATTCTTTCTTTTATTTCTTTGCCGCATGATGGGAGCTGCGGATATTAAGTGTATGGCTCTTCTCTGCGCATATCTGGGATTTGGAGCCGGATTCCGGGTGATTGGTTCCGGACTGGTGATTGGGGCCGGCTGGTCTCTTGCACGTCTTCTGCACAGGAGGCTTCTGCGGGAGCGGCTGAGCCGTCTGACTGTCTATATCGGGCAGACATTTCGATGGAAACGGATAACTGCATACTACGTTCCGGAACGGGACGGGGAGGAGGCTGTGGTGCCGCTGGTATTCTGCCTCTTCTGGGGGCTTGCTTTCTGCATTTTTTTCTGCGGACCTTTGTAGGGAAGCGGGAAATGGAACAGCAGAAAGAAACCGGGACAAACACGAAAAGCAAAAATATATGAAAAGGGAAGCAGCCGGTCTGCCGCGGCGGCCGTTCTGCTTCCGGCAGGGAGGCAGCGTACTGGATGAAAAAACGGATTATGGCGGTTTATGATGTAGACCCATTTTTTGCGGACCGGTTCGCCGAGACAGCGAATCAAAAGGGGAAAGTTCCCTTTACGGTAATGGCATTTACCAGCATGGAGCGGCTGAAAAAGTTTGCTCGTGAAAATCCCATCGAGATTCTCCTGGTGGATGCAGGGGCGGAGGAGGCAGCAAAGGAAGTTCATGCTGCTCAGACGGTCCTTCTTTCCGATGGGGAGCTGATTCCGGAGGCAGGCGGATGTCCCAGTGTTTATAAGTATCAGGCGGCAGACCATATCATACGGGAGGTCATGGCATGTTACAGCGCTGCGCCTCTTTTGCCTGCGGCTGTGATGAACGGTACACCCAGCCAGCTCATTGGGGTTTACTCACCAGTTAACCGATGTCTGAAAACGTCATTCGCCCTGACCATGGGACAGATACTGGGAAAAGACGGACGGGTTCTCTACCTGAACCTGGAGGATTGTTCCGGATTTCGCATGATCATGGGACAGCAGGGACCGGGGGACTTTTCTGATGTTTTGTATTATTACAGCCAGCAGGGAGGTCTTAACTGGGCGCGGTTAAAATCACTGGTTTATACCTGGGATAATCTGGATTACATTCTTCCGGCAAGGTATCCGGAAGATCTGTGCCAGGTCAGCGGTGAAGAGATGGCCGGACTTCTGCAGAGCATAGCAGGAGAGAGGATTTATGAAAAGATTATCGTAGACCTGGGACAGTTCGGCCGGAAGGCCCTTCCGATCCTTCTTTTGTGCCAGGGAATTTACATGCCGGTCCGTCAGGACTGGATATCTGCAGCTAAGATCCAGGAGTTCGAAGAATATGCGGCAGTTTCCGGTCATCAGGAACTTCTGGAGCGGATCTGCAAGGTAAAGCTGCCCTATCACAGCAGCTTCGGAGGCAGGCAGAATTATCTGGATCAGCTTTTATGGGGAGAACTGGGAGATTATGTGCGGCAGCTTTTAAAAGGAGGAGGATGGAGCTGAAAGGGACAGAAGAGGAAAAGGACAAGAGGGGCAGCGAGAAAGACATGGTGTCATTGCGCCGGCGGCTGCAGCAGAAGCTGATGGAAGAGATCGAAAGCAGAAAGTCCGTCAGCGATGAAGAATTATGGGAACTGATTGATCGGGCTGTGCTGGAGGCCGGGCAGGCGGAATACATCCCCCTTAAGGAAAAGAAGGATCTTCGGATCCGTCTGTTTGATTCTTTTCGCCGTCTGGGTATCCTTCAGGAGCTGATTGATGACAGGCAGGTAACGGAGATTATGGTTAACGGACATGAGAAGGTTTTTATAGAACGCGGCGGCCGCACCATGCTCTGGGAAAAATCTTTTGACAGCAGGGAGCAGCTGGAGGATATGATTCAGCAGATTGTAGGCCGTGTAAATCGTATGGTGAATGTATCAAATCCCGTTGTGGATGCACGGCTGGAAGACGGATCACGGGTACATGTGGTGCTTCCGCCCATAGCCCTGGACGGACCTGCAGTTACCATTCGGAAGTTCCCGGAGCCCATCACCATGGAAAAGCTGATCGGCTATGGCTCCATTACCGAAGAGGCGGCCGGTTTCCTGCGGATTCTGGTACAGTCCGGATACAATATTTTTATCAGCGGCGGAACGAATTCTGGGAAAAGTACGTTTCTTAATGCACTGTCCGCTTTTATACCGCAGGAGGAACGGGTGATAACCATTGAAGATTCTGCGGAACTAAAAATTCAGCAGGTAGATAATCTGGTGCGGATGGAGGCGCGGAATGCCAACAGTGAGGGAGAAGGTCAGGTCACCATTCGGGATCTGATCCGGGCTGCACTGCGTATGAACCCCTCACGGATAATTGTGGGAGAGGTGCGTTCCGGCGAAGCGTTCGATCTTCTGACGGCATTTAATACCGGCCACAGCGGCATGGGAACAGGTCATGCAAACAGCCCGCAGGATATGCTTTCCCGTTTGGAATCCATGGTATTGATGGCTGCGGATCTTCCGCTTCCGGCTATACGTACACAGATCTGTGCGGCCATTGATATTCTGGTGCATCTGGGACGGCTCAGGGACAGGAGCCGGAGGGTGCTGGCGATTGCGGAAATTGCCGGAATGGACAGGGGAGAAATCCGGCTGAACCCGTTGTTTGCATTTCGCGAAAAAGGAGAGGATAAACTGCATGAGCAGGAGAAAAGTGCCGGAGAGGCCAGGACGAGAGTCCTCGAGGCGGTGGAGGGGCGCCTGGAAGCGGTGGGAAGTCTTATCCGCAGAGAAAAATTATGGGCGGCAGGCTTCCGGCTATGAATGTTACATTCTGTCAGCGGGGGAGTGGTTTCGGTACGGGATCATGGGAATCGCACTGTGCGGACTAATTTCTTATACTTTTTATCGGAGTATGCTGGTGTTTTGTATACTTCTGCCTCTGGGAGCTGCGTATCCGCTGTTTCGGCGGAAAGGGCTTAGGGAGGAGCGGCTTTTTCGTCTCAATCAGGAATTTAAAGAAGGGATTCAGATTCTGGCGGCAAATTTGAGTGCCGGTTACTCTTTTGAAAATGCGCTGGCAAACAGTGTCCGGGAACTGGAACTGGTATTTGGGCAGAGCGGAATGATACAGAAGGAATTTGATCTTATGGTTCATCAGATTCAGATGAACCGACCGGCTGAACAGGTTCTTTATGAGTTTGGGCAGCGCAGCGGTCTGGAAGATGTACGTAATTTTGCCCAGGTTTTCAATGCTGCCAGACGAAGCGGCGGAGATCTGGTGGCGATTATCGACCATACAGCAGGCGTGATCCGGGACAAGGCCCAGGTAAAAGAAGAGATTGCCAATATGACGGCGGCAAAAAGACTGGAACAGCGGATTATGAATATGATCCCGTTTTTCCTGATTTTTTATATCGACAGGGCATCGCCGGGATTTTTCGATATGATATACGGCACAGCAGCCGGCCGGATCTTGATGACGATATGTCTGGGGGTGTATGGAATTGCATTTTGGCTGGCAAAAAGAATCCTTGCTATTCCGGTTTAAGACGCGGGAGATCCGGATATCACAGACAGAAATCTTCTGTCTGCTGGCAGGCATATTAATTTTCGGTGCAGCAAAAGCAAGCCGGAGTGCAGAAGTCTCCCAATTAAGATATGTGGAACGCCGGGAATACGGCCAGGAAGAAGAAAAGACCAGTGTTCTGGTGGAAGGTCTGGATGAAGAGGCAGTTTTGCTTGAATTTCCGGTTGCCGGGCGGCAGTACACCGACAGCGGGGCAGAGGCTGCCATGGATGACCTGGAATCGAGACTGGAAAGAATGATTCTGGGGGATAATCCGGATCTGTCTCATGTGCGCAGCCGGCTTTTTTTGGAAACATCGGATGAAGCAACGGGACTTACGATCCGTTGGTCATCGGATTCTCCGGAAGTTGTAGATTCTCAGGGTTATGTAAATGGAGAAAATACAGACAGAAAAAATGGAACTTGCGTGGAGCTGCAGGCGGAAATACGGGATGGGCAGGGCCGCAGCCGTCAGGTGACACTTTTGGCAAAGGTATATCCTCCGATTTTGTCTGCCGAAGAGGAAACGAAAACAGCACTGCTGGACCAAATCCGGCATGAGGAGGAAGATACGCGGACGGAAGCCGGATTTTACCTTCCGCAAGAATACAAAGGGGTTCATCTTACTTATCGGGACCCGGAAGAGGGAAGTCTGGTCTGGATACCGGTACTGGGATTAGCAGCTGCGCTTTTTTGCCGTATCAGGGAGGGGAACCGGGAAAAAGAAAAGAAGAAAGAGAGGGATCGCCTCCTTCTTCTGGACTATTCTGAACTGGTTTCCCGTCTGCAGATTTTTCTGGGAGCTGGAATGACGGTGTATACAGCATTGGGAAAAATTACAGAAGATTATCTGGAATGCAGAAGGCAGGGCGGGCAAGAGCGGCCGGCATACGAGGAACTGGCCCGGGCCTGCAGCCAGATCAAAAGCGGCACGCCGGAAAGCAGAGCCTATGAAGAGTTTGGCAGAAGATGCGGTCTTCCGTCATACCTGAAGCTGTCCGGCCTTCTGGAGCAAAACCGGAAAACCGGAGGGAAAAACCTGCGCCATCTTCTCAAACTGGAAGTGGCCGATGCATTTGAACAAAGAAAGAATCTGGCTCGCCGGCAGGGAGAGGAAGCGTCTGCAAAACTTTTGCTGCCGCTGTTTATGATGCTGGGAATCGTGATGGTCATAGTGGCTGTTCCGGCCTTTTTATCCTTTTCCTGATTAGCGGAGCCTGGCTGCATTGCCACGAGGCGGAGGCAGACAGGCGGGGAGCGATGACTTTAACCGAAAGAGACGCCGGCCGAAGCGGACGGAGGTTTCGAATCAGATTCAGTAGGAGGGATTTTTATGTTGATGAAAGAGTTTCTGACGTTTATGAAAGAAGATGCGGGAATTGGGGTTATTGAGGTTGTGTTGATCCTGGTGGTGCTGATCGGCCTTGTTATTATTTTCAAAAAGCAGATCACCCAGCTTCTGGAGAATATTTTTGAGCAGATCAACAGTCAGTCCAAAGAGGTGTATTAGGAGAGAACAATCCGCAGATGGGAGAATGCGCATGAAGGAAAAATACAGGGGCCAGATTACCGTATTTTTAAGTTTGATTCTGATCTGTGTCTGCGGACTGATCTGCGGGCTTCTGGAATCGGCGCGGACGGCTGCAGCCAGATGTTATATAGAGATAGCAGCCGGTTCGGCCATGGATTCTCTTTTCAGTCAGTATCACAGAGCCTTGTGGGAGGAGTACCGGATATTCGGTTTGGAGCATTTTGAGGAACAGGAACTGACGGCAGAATTTGCAGATTTTTTTCGGGCATATGAAGAGCAGGAAAACTGGTATCCTTTTGTGCTGGAGGACTGCCAGGTTGTGGATCGGCAGCTTCTTACGGAGGCCTCCGGTACATACTTTCTCCAGGAAATCGTTGACTATATGAAATATGGTATCTGGACCAAAGAGTGGAGTGAAACCAGCGCGGCAGAGTCACTGCAAACCATAAAAGAGGCCAGACAGGCGGCAGAGCTTTCACGCCACATGGAAATTCAGACGAAAAATGCCTGGAAACTGGAGAAGTGTCTGGAAAATATAAGTGAATGTCTGACACAGCAGAAGCTTTACAGAGAGGAAGCCGCAGAGCGGCTGGACCGGGAGGACGGGGATGGATTCTGCAGAACGGCAGATTCCCTGATTGATGAACTGGAACGGATTCCACGCTTGACAGAGAAGTACGAAGAACAGGCAGATGCATTTGGTCGGGAATTGGATGTGCTGTGGCAGGAGTACGAAGAAAAGAAAGAAGATTTAAGCGAGCCGGTATGGCAGGCATTTATGCAGGAACTGGAGGAATACCGTTCATACACTGATAAGGACGGAGAGCGCCGGATGCAGGTGGCAGCGCTTGTGCCGCAGAGCAGGGAACGCATTGATCTGACAGAGGCTGTATGCCGGGAAGCCGAAGAAGTAGAGGAATATATTGCCCAATGGGAACCGGATGATGAAGAAGATGAACTGGATGAATCAGCTTTATGGAGACCGGTGCAGCGTCATTTTGGAACGTATGAGGTCCTTACATTTCCGGCCGAGGCAGGAATACAGGATAAAGAGAAAGAAGGCCTTTTAAACAGGCTGCGAGAAATGGCAGACCGCGGCATTCTGTCGCTGGTGCTTCCGGCAGATGCAAAGGTCTCTTCCGGCCTGCTGCCTGCAGAGAACAGTCCTTCCCATAGGGAAACGTATAAAGAGGATGAACTGAAGGCGGGGCTCCTGAAAAAGGCGCTGACTGCAGAATACTGCCAGGTGTTTTTAAGCCATTTCTGTGATACAAAGGAAAAAGAACCGGCTTATGAGATGGAATATGTTCTTTTTGGCCAGGAGATTGATGAAACGAACCTGGCTCGTACCGCGGAACTGCTTTTGCTGGTACGTGAAGGGATGAATCTGATTCATATCTTGGGAGACATGGAAAAACGAAGCCAGGCAAGGACGCTGGCGGCATCTGTGGTGGGTGCTTCCGGTATTTTGCCTCTTGTATCCATTACCTCTTTTCTGATTATGGCACTGTGGGCATTTGGTGAAGCTGTGGCAGATGTGAAAACCTTGCTGGCCGGCGGGGAAGTCCCTCTCATTAAAACAAAGGAGGACTGGAAACTGAGTCTGGAGGGGCTTCTGGAATTTGCTGCAGGCGGAAATATGGAGGCTGCTGCAGAGGAAAGAAGCGGATTGACTTACCAGCAGTATCTGACGGTATTCTTAATGGCCTGCCCCCATACCCAGCTGCTTTATCGTACCATGGATATCATAGAGATGAACCTGGCAGAGGAACAGCCCGGTTTTTCACTTTCAGATTGTGCGTATCGGGTGGATATCCAGGCCTCCGGCAGTGGAAAACACGTATATTTTTCGCTGGGATTGTGGAAAAGTCTTATGGGAAGCCGGGATAATGTATATCCGATTCAAACAAGTGTATCAAAAGCATATTAATTGAAACCGCTGATGGGCCGTGCCTTTGCTGAGAACATATGGCAGCGGCACGGCATGATAACAGCGGCAGGAGGTGAATATCCATGCCCTTTTTTCAAAGTGCTCCGGTCTGCCGGAATTACCGTAATGATCCCTATGCTGCAGAATCATACACTCTCCAAGTACGAATGCCCGGGGGAAAAAGAAACCGTGAGATGCGGATGCAGGAAGGAAAAGGGGTGTGGATATTTTCCTCCGGAGTGTGCCGTCAGGCTTCGGTTTCTGTGGAGGCGGCTCTTTCACTGTCCATTTTTATTTTTGCCATGGTGTGTATGATGTTTCCATTTCGCATGATGGAGCGGCAGCGGCAGGTGCAGGCTGCATTGGAATCGGTAAATGAAAATTTGTGCCAGTATGCATATCTGGAATATATGCTGATGAATGGAGAAGAACTTCCCCGTGAAGACAGCGGATGGAAAGAAGAACTCCTTCTGGGAATTGTGAACGGAGCGGCCAGGGAAGGGGCAAAGGTACTTGCCGGTGAAAAGTTCAGCCACAGCGGCATGAAGGAATTGTCATTTGATAGGTCTGCATTTCTTGAGGATGGGGAGACTGCGGCATTTTATCTGGATTATCAGATGGAGCTCCCCTTTTCCATTCTGGGGCTGGATGCATTGTCTTTTTCGTCGGGAAGTATACGGAGGGCCTGGATTGGCCGGGAGGGAAAGACAAGAGGTGAAGAAGACAAAGCCGGAGAAGGATCGGACCAGGTAGTATATGTGGGAAAAAATTCCACACGTTACCATGTTTCACGGGAATGCCATTACCTGTCCAACCGCCTTCAGACTGTCTCAGAAGATTCGATTTCAGAATATCGGAACCAGGAGGGCGGGAAATATTATCCCTGCGCAGTCTGCGGGCATAGAGCCGGTGCGGGAAGCAAAGTGTACATTATGGCAAGCGGAAGCCGATATCATACGGATGCACAGTGTTCTGCTATTACATCATATATCCGGGCGGTGAAACTTTCAGAAGTGGAACATCTTGGGGCCTGTTCATACTGTGGGCGGTGAAAAGGAAGCGGAAAGGCAAAACCGGAAGGGAGAGGACACATGAGTTTTTGGATTTATCTGTCTGTTGCAGCCTGGCAGGATGGACGGCATCAGGCCGTTTCCGGCAGAGTATTTTTGTTTTTCTTTGCACATTTTTTGACATCACAGGTCTGCCAGTGTGTATGCGGGGCAGATCTGCAGGAAATGCCGGCTTCTTTATGGTATTGCGGAATGGTACGGGAACCGGAATTGGGTCAGCTTCTGGGCGGCGCCCTTTTAGGCGGAGCAATGATGCTGCTGAGCTGGTTTTCCCATGGCGCTCTGGGAATGGGAGACGGGATTTTTTTCCTTATTTCCGGAATTTATCTTGGCTTCTGGCGAAATCTTCTTCTGCTGTGTACGGCGTTGTTTTTGTGCAGCGGAGCCGGACTATGCTGCATTATGCGAGGGCGTATGACTGGCAGGGATTGTCGAAAGAAGAAGCTTCCCTTTCTTGTATTTGTTCTGCTGCCGGGGATTTTAATTACCGCCCTTTGAATTCGCAATTTCAATGGTACGGCAGCAGATTAGTGCCGGCAGATGGGAGGATGAAGATTTGAAAAATAAAATGTATTCGGCAAGCTATACGATAGAAACGGCATGTATTATGGCCGTATTCTGTATGGCACTGATTGTGCTGATTCATCATGCATATCGTCTGCATGATGAGACAAAAAGCGGAATGGTGCTTCAGAAGGCAGTGGAACAGGCACGGCACAGAGAAGATGATGAGACAAAAGCGGATGAGGAATCTTTCGGACTGCTGTTTTCCATGAAAGATGCCGGAATTCAGATTGATGAGGGCCTTACCAGAGTGAACGGCATTGTTTCTGCTGACGGAAACGGCGGCCAGTGGAAGCTGGAAATTTCGGAGAAAAAATATGAACCGGAAGAATTTCTGCGGCAGATAGCTGCATTAAAACAGTTGGAGGAACGAGATGAAAGTGAATTACAAGCGGGAGATGCGGCACAATTATCTGATTCTGGAAGCGATGGAGGATAATCCTGAAAGTTTTGAGGTTCGTATGCTGGCTGGAAATGTGATCGAAGGCCTGCTTCGCTTTCGACTGAAGCAGGAAGACCGGAACCGGTACTATTATTATGAGATTACGTCCAAGCAGCCTTTAAGCCGGCTGCTGGAATTCCGGGAAATACGCAGGGACGAATTGAGGCAGCTGATTTTCGGAATCGGGGAAGCACTGGGCTGGATTGAAAATTATCTTCTGCAGGAGTCGCATGTACTGCTGGAACCGGAATATATTTACATTGAACCGGAGACGTTTCATGTATGGCTGTGTTATGTCCCTGGGTATCCGGGAGACTTTCCGGCTGCTATGGGGCGTCTGCTTCATTATCTTCTGAAGAAAGCAGATCACCGGGACAATGATACTGTGGTTTTGGCATACCGGCTGTATCAGGAAAGTCAAAAAGATTATTACGGCATTGATGATCTTCTCCGCGTGGCCAGAGAGAGCGGAATGGAAGCCGCTCCTTATGCAGGCGAACTAAAAAAAGAAGGAGGGATGCCGGAAGAAAAAGAATCTGCAGCATATGCAGGGATTCAAGAGGACAAAGAAGGAGAACTTTACAGCCGGCCGGATTTTTCGGGAGACGAAATTCCGTCAGGCATTTGCAGTATATCTCCGGAGAAAAAACGTGTGGGATGGAAGCGGATGCTGCTTTTATTTCCGGTGATTCTGCTTATCAGTCAGGCGGGACTATGGTTTTTTCGGGGAAAAGAAGGACTGCTTCGATACGGCATACTGCTTGGCGCAGCGGAGACTGCGGCGGCGCTTTGCGCTCTTCTGGTTTTTGCGGGTATTTCAGTATATGAGCAGAGAAAAGACCGGGAGGAAAAAACACAGCTGCAGCCGGAGGAAATGCAGTGGAGCATGGTATTTGCAAAAGAAGAGGATGAAAAGGGTGTGGGAAATACAGGAAATTTGGGGAATTGCCCAAGAGAGCCTGGGGAGGATGCGGGTTCAGCGGAGTTTTGTCCGCCGCCTTCTGATGCGGGATTTCCGGTATCCGATGCAGTCTTTGCCGGAAATACGGTACTTCTTTCAGAACTCCAGGGAGATAAAAGCGGGAATCATATTTTGAAAAGCCTGGATCCTTTCGTTGCGGACATTCCGATTCCGTATTTCCCTTTTCTCATAGGAAAACAGGAGGGAATCGTAGATTACGTGCTGCCTAAGGATACTGTCAGCCGGCTTCATCTTAGAATTGATCAGGATGAGAATACATGCAGCATTACGGATTTAAATTCTTCTAACGGTACAAAAGTGAAGGAACATCTCTTAAATGCAAATGAATCCTGTGAACTAAACAGTGGTGATAAAGTGATAATTGCAGATATTTCGTTCGTTTTTTACTGAGTGGGCAGAATTGAAGACGGATTTTAGGGAAAATTTCATCTATGGCTTAACAAATGGCCGCATTTATGCTAAAATAACCCCAACAATGTAAGGAGCATCGCTTTTATGAATAATCAGAAACAGAAACCTTACGTAACCTGGGGGATTATTGCTGTAAATATCTTATACTTTCTTTACCTGGATTTTTCGGGTTCGTCAGAGGATGTTATGTATATGTTGGAACATGGAGCGATGTACGTACCATATGTTCTGGCCGGGGAATATTACCGTCTTCTTGTATCCGTATTTATGCACTTCGGAATCAGTCATCTGGTGAATAATATGCTGGTTCTTTTCATTCTGGGCGATTATCTGGAAAGAGAGATGGGACCTGTACGGTATCTGATTTTTTATCTGCTTTGCGGTATTGGAGCAAATCTTGTATCTGTGGCAGTTGGCGTATTTCAGGAAACACAGCTTGGGCTTCCGGTTACAACCGTTTCAGCGGGAGCTTCCGGTGCAATTTTCGGAGTCGCCGGCGGACTTTTTGCTGTGGTGATTGCCAACCGCGGAAGGATTAGAGATTTAAATGTCAGACAGGTAGGACTTATGGTGATTCTGTCTTTATATCTTGGATTCCGGAGTGTGGAAACCGATAATCTGGCGCATGTTGCCGGGGCCGTGATCGGATTCATTCTGGCGGCATTTTTTTACTGCCGGCCATTGCAAGGGAATCAATGAGACAGCAGATGCAAAATGAGGAGGAGAGGAAAGTGAGAGATCAAAACTGTATTTTCTGCAAGATTGCCAACGGAGAAATTCCTTCTGCCGAAGTGTATGAGGATGAACTGTTTCGTGTGATTTTGGATATGGGCCCGGCTTCCAGAGGTCATGCGCTGATTCTGCCCAAAGAGCATTTTAAAGATGTATGTGAACTGGAAGAGCCATATGCTTCCCGTGTCCTGGCTCTGGGCGGAAAGATCGGAGATGCAATGAAAAAGGGACTCGGATGCACGGGATTTAATCTGGTTCAGAATAACGGAAAATCTGCCGGTCAGACCGTGTTTCATTTTCATATGCATGTGATTCCAAGATATGATGATAATGCGCCGATCGTATCCTGGACGCCCGGCAGTGCATCGCCGGAGGAACTGCAGGAGACGGCGGCTCAGATTAAAAGCTGCTTATGATCATTTATGGTTAGGAGATAATTATGCAACAAGATATCAATGCGTTGTTGCAGGCCATTTATGATGATTATCAGAAACCGCTCCGCATACTGGCATTAAGCCTTGGCGTACCGGAAAAAGATGTGGATGATATAGTACAGGAGTCCATCATTGCCTATTATCAGCACTATCCTCTGGACTGGCAGCCGCGATATAAAAAATCTATGCTGGCAACGATTGTGCGAAACAAAAGCATTGATTATTTCAGAAAATATCAAAGGGAACATGTAATATGGGATTCTGAGTATTTTCTGGAAAATCAGGAAATATCTGCCAGATACGGCGATGATTTAATGGATCAGATCATCTGTGAAGAGTTATACCAGGATGTAAAGAAAGCAATCGGAGAATTAAGCAAAGAACTTCAGGCGGCGGCAAAGCTGCATCTGATCGAAGGTTTTTCTGAAAAGGAAGTAGCACAGCAGCTGGGAATTACATCGGTTGCCTGCCGGGCCAGAATATCCAGAGCAAGAAAACGTTTAAAACAGTCTTTGGGACCGAAGTATGGCTTGTAAGCGTTCTTCGGCCCCGAATGTCAGCTCAGGCTGACGGATTGCCTGGATTGCTGCCTGCAAAGCTGTCAATCAGAGAAACTATGGTTTCGACAGCATTATTTAACTGTGTCTGCTCCATTGCCTGAATATAGGTTTGGCGCTTTGCATACAGATCTTTGACTGCCTGGAGAAGCGTGTCATCCGTAAGCTGTTCTTCTTCCAGAACGGAACTGAATCCCTGCTTTTCGAAAGATTTTGCATTCAGGATCTGATCGCCCCGGCTGGCTGCTGCGGATAAGGGAATCAGAAGATTCGGCTTGCGCAGGGCCAGAAGCTCACAGATGGAGTTTGCTCCGGCACGTGAAATTACAAGATCAGCCGCAGCGAACAGATGCTTCAGCGGCTTATCTACATATTCATACTGTACATATCCTGGGGTTCCGATCAGAGAATCTTCCAGATGTTCTTTCCCGCAGATATGTATCACTTGAAAATGCTCCAGGATACGGGGGAGAATGTTTCTGACGGCGGTATTTACCTTGACAGAACCAAGACTGCCGCCGATTACCAGAATAACAGGACGATCCGGACTCAAATGGGTAAACTGAAGACCGGAAAGGCGATCGCCTTTCAGCAGCTCCTGGCGGATTGGGGAACCGGTCAGCAGCGCCTTATCTTCTGGAAGATAGGCCAGAGTTTCCGGAAAATTGCAGCAGACCTTTTTGGCAGAAGGGATGCAGATCTTATTTGCCAGTCCTGGTGTAATATCAGACTCATGGATAATCGTCGGAATTTTATAGTGCTTGGCAGCTAAAACCACAGGAACTGCAACAAAGCCGCCTTTTGAAAAGACTACATCAGGTTTTTGCTTTTTGAGGATTCGGAGAGCTTCGGCGTAGCCTTTTATGACGCGGAAGGGATCTGAAAAGTTTTTCAGATCAAAGTAACGGCGCAGCTTTCCGGAAGATATTCCATCATAAGGAATGCCCGCATTTTCAATAAGTTTTTTTTCGATTCCATTATAGGAACCAATATAGCGAATTTCGTATCCGTGTTCCTTTAACGCAGGAAGCAAAGCGAGATTCGGTGTCACATGGCCGGCAGTTCCGCCGCCGGTTAATACGATTTTTTTCATAATTCCTTAACCTCCAAGAGTAGCTTGCTGGGAAAGCCATCGCCAGCAAAGATATCCCAACATCATTAATATTATAGTAATGCTTGGAGAGAAAATGTCAACCCTGAAACCGATGGGAACGTTAGGGAGAAATGCAAAATGAGGTGTAATGTGGATAGGAATAAAAAGGATCGATCTTTTGATCAGCAATACAAATCCATAGAGCAGTTAATAAGAGAAGCTTACGGCCTCAGTCCGGATCAAATGGAGAAGCGGATGGAATGGGCCGAAGCGGAAGCCGCTTCCGATGTGCCTCTGGGCGGACGCAGTATCCCGAATGCTCCCGAACACGAATTTCAGACAATTCTTTCTAAAATGGAGGCCCGAGGCATCACCCCCAGAGTAATGGCGGATTTTTCCAGAGATCAGCAGAGGGTCCTGCAGAGCGAGAACGGTTTTCTTGCTGCCCAGAGGGCGTGGCTTTCCGTTAAGCCGGACCCGGTTATAAAATCGAAGGGGATCGGGCCAGGACGGAGAGAAAGCGAAAATGCAAAGAAAACATTTTTTTCTGTTCCTGTGCGCACTGCCGGAGCTGCAGCAGCCTGCGTAGCAGCAGGAATTGCTATTTTTACTCTGCGTCCGGGGATTGATGTAATGGGGAAAAGGAATTATACATATGTAAGTGAGGTGAGAGACGGGGAGAAAACAGATATTGTTTGGAATAATCAGGAAGAATATATTTCGGATGAAGGTAAATTAGAAGATGCTTATGTGGAAATTAATGAAACATTGGGTATTAAAGTATTAAAGGTAAACTATTTACCAACTGATGTTGAATTGGAAAAAGTAAGCATAAATTCTGGACAAGCTAGGTTAACTTTTTCCTATGAACAAAATTACATTTATGTGTTAGAAGTATTATATGCAAAAAATAATTCAGATGGGCGTTTTTCAGATGGTCATGTATATAAAAATATTTTTAATGAATGGCTGAATCGAGATATTTCGATTCAAAGAACCGAACAAGAAAGAGGACAATATGAATATAGTGCTTATTTAGAAATTGATAATGCTCATTATTATATTCATGGTGCGATGGAAGAAGATGAATTTGTTAATATTATTGAAAACGTTAGTTTTTAAGATAAGGGAGAAATATCAATGAATAAAGGAATTAAATTAGTAGCGAGTGTATTAATAGGGTGTTCTTTACTTTGCTCTAATGTTTTTGCATCGGAGAGTGATATTTGGCAGCAAGTAGCGCAACAGCAAACGATAGGGGAAAATTCAAAGCTATTACCCCAGGGAGCCAATATAGCAAAAAATATAAATATAGAGCCAAAGGGACGCTACATAGCTAGTTCTGGTGTGAGTAT
>DVKS01000232.1 GCA_018715905.1 Candidatus Caccovicinus merdipullorum
CTCGCGGCAGTCGCCAAATGGACATGCAAGCATGTCCGCCCGGCTCGTTGCCCGCAGAAATAAAAGAGGAGCCTGCTAAAGCTCCTCCCTAATCAATGATTCGATTTTTTCTTCCGGCAGATTCAGCGCAATGGAAAGCTCTGTATAGAGGCAGTCCTCCGCAATCTGCAGATATTTGGCGTCCATGGAAGGAAGCTTTTTCCCCCGCTCTGTCCGCTCGGCCTTCTTTTGGCGGAGTGTGTGGATCACCTTAAGCCACTCTCTGCAGTCGCAGCTTTTCAGTGCTTCCTTATAGTTCTCCTCCCGATGCTTATAATCCGGCACCGAAAGAGAACCGATCTTTCCCGCATCCTCCATAAGCTGACCGGCCTCCTCGCCGGAAAGAAGCGGGCGCATGCGGCTCTTATGGTTTTCTACCGGAATGTAAAGCCGGTTCCCCTTCATGTGGAGAGGCTCCAGAAAATAAAAAAGCTTTTCCCGGTCAATTCCCTTCATATCCACTGTACTGACATCAGTAACCCGGCACACACCAGCCCGGAAAGGCGAATTCCAGCCTTATTCCCTGCCAAGCATAAATTTCTCGACTACCAGGCCCACACCGTCCTCATTATTGGACGCGGTAATGTAATCTGCTGCCTTCCGCACCGGAAGTACAGCATTTTCCATAGCCACCCCCAGTCCCGCAAACCGGATCATGGTCAGGTCATTGTAGCCGTCGCCGCAGGCAATCATCTGCTCCCGCTTCAGCCCGGTCACCTCTAAAAGGCGCTCCAGGCTCTGGGCCTTGTCCACTCCCTGGGGAAGGATCTCCAGAAAATACGGCTCTGAGCGGTACACGCTGAAGTCTCTTCCCAGGGCTGCCTTCACCTTCGGCTCCACAGAAGCCAGATAATCCCCATCATCTACAAAGAGAAATTTCGGCACCGGGAAATCTACTTTGGCAAAAAATTCATCGATTTCCAGCTGGTGCAGGCGAAGATGATTGATGGATGATTCAATCTTTGCGTAAGGGTTTTCCTCATTGCTGGTAAGGATCACTTCTCCGTCATAAGTAAGAAAATCCACCCGGTTCTGGAGAGCCAGCTCCATGATCCGGTGATTGGATCCCTTGGGAAGCATCCGGGCGAAAACCATCTCTTCCGTCCTGCAGTCCATAATCACACCGCCGTTATAAGACAGAATGTATCCGCCGTAATCCGCCAGCCTCAGTTCCCTGGCCAAGGGCATTACGCCGTAGGTGGGCCGGCCGGACGCCAGCACCACCTTCTTTCCCCGCTCCATAGCCTCGATAAGATCCGCTTTTGTCCTGGGTGTTATGATCTTATCCCGATTCGTCAGCGTGCCGTCCAGATCCAGCACGATCATTTCGTATTGCATCATATCCTTCTCCTTATATCCTTCCCTCTGCCCTTTCAGTTCTGTGAAAGCCCGTACAGCTTCTGATACTTTTCTTTCAGGTATCTTACGTAATATTCCGGATTAAAATCTTCGCCGGTAGTACATTTAAGGATGCTGCGGCTGTCCTTTAACTTCCCGTACTGATGAACATGTTCCCGGAGATACTCCCGGATCACCGAAATTTTCCCGGCTTCCAGAAGACCTTCAAAATCCATCTCTTCTTTCATATGATAATAAAGCTGCGCGCCGAAGGCACTTCCCAGAGCATAGGACGGGAAGTAGCCAAAAGAGCCCTGGGACCAGTGAATATCCTGCAGCACGCCTTCCCGCACATTCCGCGGACGGATCCCGAGATACTGCTCATACTTGTCCGCCCAGGCCTCCGGAAGGGCATCTACAGAAAGGTCGCCCTCGATCAGCTCCTTTTCCAGTTCATAACGGACCAGCACATGGAGACTGTAGCTTAATTCATCGGCCTCTGTGCGGATAAATCCTGCCGATGCCTTATTCACCGCCTTTACAAAATCTTCCAGGCGCACCTGCCCCAGATTTTCCGGGAAGGCTTCCTGGAGTTTTCCGTACACCGGTTTCCAGAAGCTTAAGCTTCTTCCCACAATATTCTCAAAAAACCGCGACTGGGATTCATGCATTCCCATGGATGCGCCCTGTCCGGCCATGGTCTGGGTCAGATCATCCCGGATGCCGAATTCATACAGCCCGTGGCCGGCCTCATGGATAATGGAAAAAAGAGAGCTGTCCAGGCGGTCCGTATAGTGGGTAGTGATCCGCACATCCTTGTTGTGCAGATTCGTGGTAAAGGGATGAGCGCTGACCGCCATTACCCCCTTGGAAAAATCAAAGCCTACATACTCTGCCACAAAGCGCCCGATTTTTTCCTGAACGGAATCCGGGAAGCTGCCGGAAAGGAAATCATCCCGGATCTCCACGCCGCTTTCCATCACCGATTTAAACAGCGGCACGATCTCTTTGCGGATAAGATCAAAGAATTCATCCAGGCGCTCCACGGAAAAGCCCGGCTCATAATCCTCCAGCATCACATCATATTTTTTCTGTCCCGGTTTGGCCCGATAGCCGGCAAACTTCTTCTGCCAGTTTATGATCTCCTTCAGCACCGGAGCAAAACGAGAGAAGTCATCGGCATTCTTTGCCGCGGCCCACACCCTGGCGGATTCCGCTGTAAGCCGCGCATATTCCTGGTATTCCTCCCTGGGAATATGGGAAAGCTTTTCGATTTCCTTTAACAGTTCCCGCACCTGGGCTGCCTCTGCTTTTGTCAGGTCATTTTCCCTGCTGCAGGCCTCTGCCAGACGGATCACCTGGTCATTGTTTACCGCCTGGAAATACTCTCCGGACAAGATGCCGATCACATTTCCCGTAAGGCTTCCCGCCTGCTCCGGCGCCAGCGTCTCATTGTCCCACTCAAATAAAACCAGTGCCGTATTAAGGGCCATGGCCCGGTCCAGATACGGTTTTAACTCATCAAATGCTCTGCTCATCTGCTTTTGCTCCTCTCTGCAACGTTTTTTATTTTCCGGTGCTGCACGGTTTTCCGATTTTCTCTCCGCTCCCCATCAGCCGATTCTTAAGGACCACTGGGAGCAGTCCAGCACTCTGGTGGCAATATCCTGATAAAATTCCGGTTCATGACAGGTAAGGATAATAGTACCCTTATATTCCTTCAGCGCCCGCTTAAGCTCATCCTTAGCGTCCACATCCAGGTGGTTGGTTGGCTCATCCAGGAAAAGTACATTGCTCTCCCGGTTAATCAGCTTGCACAATCGCAGCTTGGCCTGCTCGCCGCCGCTTAAGACGCGGACCTGGCTTTCGATGTTTTTCGTGGTAAGGCCGCATTTTGCCAGCGCGGCACGCACCTGGTACTGGGTATAGGAGGGAAATTCCTTCCACAGCTCTTCGATGCAGGTGGATGTGTTGCCCGGATCTGCCTCCTGCTCAAAATACCCGATTTCCAGATAATCCCCCAGCTCCACCGTACCGGAAAGGGGCGCAATCTGGCCCAAGATCGTCCGAAACAGCGTGGTTTTTCCAATGCCGTTGGCGCCCTTTAATACCACACGCTCTCCCCGCTCCACGGAAAAATCCAGAGGACGGGACAGCGGCTCATCATAGCCGATCACCAGCTGGCGCGTTTCAAAGATCACCCGGCCCGGCGTCCTGGCGGTCTGGAAATGAAATTCCGGCTTCGGTTTTTCCTTTGCAAGCTCAATCACTTCCATCTTATCTAATTTCTTCTGACGGGACATGGCCATATTCCGGGTAGCCACCCTGGCCTTGTTCCGTGCCACAAAATCCTCCAGCTGGGAAATCTCCTGCTGCTGCCTCTTATAGGCAGCCTCCAGCTGGGCTTTTTTCATCTGGTAAACTTCCTGAAATTTCTCATAATCTCCCACATACCGGTCCAACCGCTGATTCTCCATGTGATAGATAATGTTCACCACACTGTTCAAAAAGGGAATATCGTGGGAGATGAGGATAAATGCATTCTCATACTCCTGAAGATACCGTTTCAGCCACTCAATATGCTGGACATCCAGATAATTCGTGGGCTCGTCCAGAAGGAGGATGTCCGGCTTCTCCAAAAGAAGCTTTGCCAAAAGCACCTTGGTACGCTGTCCGCCGGAAAGTTCCGTCACATCCCGGTCAAGACCCAGATCCGTCAGCTCAAATGCCCTTGCGATCTCCTCTACCTTGGAATCGATCATATAAAAATCATGGGCCATCAAAAGGTCCTGGATCGTGCCAAGTTCCTCCATGGCCGCCTCCAGTTCCCCTTCTTCCATATCTCCCATTCTCTGGCAGATGTCATTCATCTGTTCCTCCAGCTCAAACAGGAAGGAAAATGCGCTTTTTAGCACATCCCGGATGGTCATGCCTGCTTCCAGGACAGCGTGCTGGTCCAGATAACCGGTCCGCACATTTTTCGCCCACTCCACCTTTCCCTCCTCCGGCGCCATGGTGCCGGTGATAATGCTCATAAAGGTGGACTTCCCTTCCCCGTTTGCCCCGATCAGGCCGATGTGCTCCCCCTTCAAAAGCCGGAAGGACACATCCTGGAAAATTGCCCGGTCTCCAAAGCCATGACTTAAGTGTTCTACGTTTAATATGCTCATTGCATGCTCTCCTTATCCGCGCACAGGGCGTCCGTCTCTCTGGTACAGATAAACGGGAAGGCCGTTTTCCATCTTTCTCTCAACCTCTCCCTGGATCAGGGGAAGGGCATAAGCCAGGAACTCCCCGCTCACATCCCGGCCATGGTCGGTAATCCACTCTGCCGGAAATTTCTTTTCCTTATTGCAGATAGCATTTACATCCTGCGGCACATATTCCAGTTCATACACTGGGCTGTCTTTTCTGAGAAAAGCGATCATCTTTCCCGTCTCACCCCGGAGGGCTGCCTTCACACCGGCTTCCCCTGCCCTGGCTGCCTCTGAAACATCCGCGGCAGACGCAAGCATACCGCTGCACCGCTGGCTGACATTCAGTTCCACCGAGCGTACCTTTACGCCGTAGCGGTTCCGGATAAATGCCTCCAGCACCTTTCCCGATCCGGTCAGCATCTTGTGGCCGAAACTGTCTGTCTGGGCGGCATTGTCATACTCACAGATAAATTTCCCGTCCCGGTCAGAAATCCCCTCGGATACACAGACCACCACGCTGGGCTGCCGGTCAAGGGCCGCCTTTACATCCTGTGCAAACTGCTCCAGGTCAAAATCATATTCCGGAAGATAAATCAGCAAAGGATTATCTCCTGCTTCCTTTCTGGCCAGTGCCGCTGCAGCCGTCAGCCATCCGGCATGCCGGCCCATGATCTCCACAATGGTAACTGCTTTCTGCTGGTACACCGAAGCATCCAGCACAATCTCCCGGACAGAAGCCGCCACGTATCTGGCCGCACTTGCATAGCCGGGCGTGTGGTCTGTCCCTACCAGATCATTGTCCACCGTCTTGGGAATACCGATAAAACGGATATCGCTCCCTGTGGATGCTCCGTACCGGGAAAGCTTGCTGACGGTATCCATGGAATCATTGCCGCCTATATAAAAGAAGTATCCGATGTTCATCTGTTTCAGCTTCTGAAAAATCATGGGATAGAACCCGGAAGACAGATCCTCCGGAAGTTTATAGCGGCAGGAGCCCAGATAAGCCGCCGGAGTCAGCTTCAGAATCTCCAGCTCTTCATCCGTCAGCTCCTGAGACAGGTTCATATACCGGTCCTGCATAAACCCTTCGATTCCATTTAACATTCCGTATACACAGCCGATCTCATCTCCGTGTCTTTTCCCTTCCGCAATCACGCCGTACAAACTGGCGTTGATCACTGCAGTGGGGCCTCCGGACTGACCTACAATAATATTCTTTTTCATTCGTCCTTATGCTCCTTATCATTTCAAATCTCTCTTCCGCCCTGCCGTTTCCGACAGCACACAGGTATTATACACAGGAACGGTTTCCGGCTCAACGCTTTTTTATACTTTTCCTTCTCCTTTCCCTCTTTCCATTGCAATTTTCCCCTAAAAAGCCTAAAATAAAGATAAGAAAATCGTCTGAAATTCGATTCTTCAGAAGAAAGCGAGGTATGCCTATGTCACACAAAATCATCACCATCGGCAGACAATTTGGAAGCGGAGGCAGTGAGATCGGCGAACTGGCTGCCAAAACTCTGGGCATCCCATTTTATGACCGGGCTCTGATCGAAATGGCCTCACAGGAAATGGGAATTGACTCCTTTGAACTGGAACGGGTGGACGAGTCCGCCATGAGCCGTTTCCGCCTGCTGCGGCCGGATCCTTCCGCCTCCATTCACAATGTCATCGGCTACGGCCTGCCTTTAAATGACAGCATGCACGCCACCCAGAGCGCCCTCATCCAGAATCTGGCCAAGCAGGGGCCCTGCGTATTCATCGGCCGCTGCGCAGACGTAGTACTTCGGGAGCAATATGACTGCGTGAACGTATTTATCTGCGCCTCAAAGGAAGAGCGGATCGCCCGCATCGCTGAGCGTTACTCCATCCCCCAGCGCCAGGCTGCCGAAGCCATCCGAAAGGTCGACCGGCGCCGCCGCTATTATTACGAAACTTACACAGACTGCGACTGGGGCTCCATCGAATCCCACCAGGCCCTGCTGAATGTAAGTCTTCTGGGACGGGACCGGGTTGTGCAGATCATCACAGACATGTATCGGATGTAATCCAGACGGATGAAAAAATTTTCTTTTCCCATGTGTATATTTTTCATTAGACAGGCAATACTTTGGATGTAGACAAAAGAGAAAAGAATAACTACTTATCCTCCCCTTTTTAATACCCTGTTCACTGCAATGGCGCGGTGGACGGGGTATTTTTTTGATTTCTCCTCCATAACAACAGGCCTCCTATGATTTCAATTGTATCATAGAAGGCCTGTACCTGATATTTATTTTCTGCCCAGCTTCTCTAATGTCAGTTCATCCTTCTGAGCGTTAAAAAACTTATCCAGCACCTTCCGGAAAACCTGACGGTCCGGGTCGGATCTCTTTTTTATTCTTCCAGTACAGCTTCTTTCGGTCTGCCCTGGGATCCCCTGCTGAAGTCCGTATTTTGTACAAAATCAATAAGCCAGGAGGAAATGGTAACCGTAACCAGAGAAAAGACGATTTTTTGAAGCGGGATATAACTTAATGACAGGATCAGCACCGTCAGATCCGTAAACAAATATGCTCTTGAAAGCCGCCAGCCCGTAATCTTTCCGATAACCAGTGCCAATGCATCGTCACCGCCGCTTGAACCGCCCTGCCGCACAATCAGCCCCACGCCAATTCCGATGAAACACCCTCCCAGCACAGCTGCCAAAAGAGGATATGCCGAAAAATCCGGCAGCAGCGGCGGCTTCTTTTCCCACAGAGAAAAGAACCATGATACCCCCATGGTCGATAAAATTGAAATCTTGATAAACTGACCGCCCAAATATCGGAAAGCCAGCCCGTAACAGGCCAGATCGAGTACCGGCGTAATCAAAGATGACGAAATTCCCAGCCAGTGATTGATCAAAAGCATCATTCCCATGACACCGCCCTCTGTAATACTGGTTTGCTGATGAATATTATAAAGTCCAAAAGAAGTAATCGCTGCCCCAAGAAGAATCAGTACAATCTTCTTTACTGAGAGTCCCTCCCAGAATATTTCCCAGACTTTTTTCATGATCTGCTTTTTCTCATGACGAATCATTTTCTCCTCCTTGCTTTTGCGAAGCAACCGTATGCCATACATGATGGTTTACTCTCATGATAAATCCTGGTATAATACCAAGGTCAAGGAAAATTTTTACCTAAAAGTCTCTTAAAAGAAAGGAGTTTCATGTGAAAGATTACTATAAAATTGGAGAAATCTCCAGACTCTACGGGATCGGAACGGATTCCCTCCGCTATTATGAAGAGCTGGGTATCCTGAAGCCAAGAAGAGACCAAAACGGATACCGCCTGTACAGTTTAAAGGATATTTACAAGCTGAACGTGATTCGTGATCTGCGGCTTCTGGACTTTTCCATGGAGCAGATCAAAGGTTATCTGGATAAACAAAGCCTAGCCAACACCTTAAAGCTTCTTCATCAGGAGCAGGAAATACTGGACCGGAAAATGCAGGAACTAGCTGAACGAAAAGCCATTATCGCAGGCCGGATCGATTCCCTCAGCACAGCCATGTCCATCTGCCCCGGTTCTTTTTCTGTAAAAAAACTTCCTGCCCGTCACTGCGTCCAGCTGAATCAATATATCACCCGCGATGAAGAAATGGACTTTGTCATCAAAAAACTTCATCAAAAACACGAAAGCAAAATCAAAGATTTCGGCAATCAGGCCATCGGCGCCTTTTTTTCCATGGAAGACTGGCGCCAGGGAATCGCCAATGTATACCATTCTGTATTTTTCATTCTGGATGATCCTGTCACTGACTGTGACTTCCTTCTCCCGGCCGGCACTTACCTGTCCTGCTGTTATCAGGGGAGCTATCAGCAAAACGGTCTGCGGATCCAGGAGGTGCTCGCCTACGCAAGAAAGAATGATTATACCCTCTTAAGCCAGCCCTTTGAACTGTATGAAATCGACAACCGGGATACTGCCCTGGAGGAAGAATTTCTCACAGAAATCCAGATACGGATAGCCGTGCCGGACCGGATATAGGTTTAAATTAAAAGATAAGATATGCACCTGCATCGGGAAAATACCGGCATCCGCCATCATCAAAGCAGCATAAACACAGCGAGAGAGGAAAAACATCTCTCCATTCCGCCCAGCAGCTATGGGGAAATTTTCCAAGATTCCAACTTTTCACAATTTCTTCAACATTTCATCGCAATTTGTTCACATACAGGTATTATCCTATAACCATCAGCAAGGAATTAATCCTTTTTAGATAGATTATCTGCAGCTGCTTTAACCTTCACAGCTGCAGCCATTATTCTTCATACTTTACCCTCCCTTTTATGGCAGCCATCGTTACAGGCTGCCTTTTGTTTTATTATTTTTCCCACATATCCTCCGGACAGCAGATGTATTTCTATCATTTTCTGTCCATGCTAACTGCGGAGGTGATATGATGAAACGAAATCCTGAAACAGACCGATACGGTGATGGCGATATTCCGGAAGAAGATTATATTCCTTATGAGGACAACAATTTCGATCCACATCCCCAGGCAAGCGGTGAGAATCATGCCGCTTGCCTGGGAAAAATGGAGAAAAATCGCAAAAGAAGTCAGTAATCCTGCAAAAAGGACTGCCGTGTGCGGCAGTCCTACCTTGATTTCAAAAAATATACTTCTTTTTGTACTTAATGCCGGACAGAGGAAATCTCATGAGGCAGCATCCGTTCTCCTCCCGTTCCTGCATCCCGCCCGGTCATGAATGAACAAAAGCATACCTTCTTGTCCATCCATTTTCCCATAAGTCCAATCACCTTTCCCATCGTAAAGGCAGCCATAATGGTTCCGATCCCCAGGCCCTCCAGATGCCCCAGAAAAGCCGCAGTCATCCCTGCCGTAACAGCCAGGCAGATTACATCGAAAGCAATTTTAATTCTGGAATAAGGAAAACCAGTAATCTGCGCCAGTTCCCTTGGAAAAAGGTCAGTAGGAATAATCGGCAGGCAGCAGCGGTTCGATAAAGCAATGCCAAAGCTGATGAGAAGGTAACTGACAAGAAAATAAAATATCCGCCATCCTATCCCATCCGGCAGGACACTGATCCAAAGTTCATGTACATCCAAAAGTTCACTGAATACAAAGCCTGCTGCAAAACTGAATAGGTATGACAGGACCAGTTTCTTCCGAAGGACCATCAGACTTAAAACCAGAATTCCCTGAAAAAGGTACGTCCATGTCCCCAGAGACACTTGGGGAAATACCTCGGAAAAAGCAAAGGGGACACTGGAAATCGCAGAAATTCCTGCTCCCGAGTACAGCATCAGCACTACTCCAAAGCTGTTGATCAGCACCGCTGCCGCCAGGGCAAATTCGCCTCGCCAGACCGGCAGGCTTTCCTCTGATTTAACTTCCGATGACTGCAAGTTCATTTCTTTATCCTCCCAATCGATTTTTGTCTAATGGATTCCGCTCACTGTTTCCTGTTTTATTCAGCAGGCCGCAGCTCGCTTCCATAATCCAAACTTTATACCGCCATTTTCTGGCTTTTGATCACCTTTCAGTGTACGCATTGGAAAGAGATTTATCAAATGAATAATTTGCATATTTTAATAGATTTTATCTATAAAAATGTGCTATACTTTCTTTGAAATAGAATCATCGAAATAGAAATCAATTGGCAGCCGATTTTTGCGATAACCTTCATGGGTCCCGGCAGCAGACTTTCACAATAAGGAGGCGTTTTCTTGAATCTGTTTTATCTGCGCTATTTTGTTACTCTGGCACGTGTGAAGCATTATACCAGAGCCGCCGAGCAGCTCTGCATCACCCAGCCCAGCCTGAGCCATGCCATCTCACAGCTGGAGAATGAGCTTGGTGTGCCCCTTTTTGAAAAGAGCGGGCGAAACACTACCCTGACACGCTTCGGTGAAGAATTCCTTGTCTGCGCAGAACATACCCTGTCCACACTGGACGCAGGGGTCTCCTCTATCCGAAAAAGCGCCCGCGGCGAGGGCCTGATTCGCCTGGGGTTTCTGCGGACGCTGGGGGTGGAATTCATTCCCCGGCTGGCCGCTGGTTTCCTTAAGAAGAATGCCGAACTGGATATTCACTTTACCTTCCATACCGGAGTAACCCAGCATTTGCTGGAAGGCCTGGCTGCGAGAAAATATGATCTGATATTCTGCTCAGAGCCGTTGGAGAAAGAAAATCTTACGGTCATTCCTATCCAGAAGCAGGATCTGGTCCTCATTACGCCAAAGGATCATCCTCTGGCATCCCGAAATGATATCGATCTGGAAGAAACTCTTCTCTACCCTCATATCTTCTTCGATAAAAGCTCCGGAATCCGTAATGTGGTGGATCGAATGTTCTCCCAAATCGGCAGACAGCCGGAAATTGCCTACGAGACTGAAGAAGATCAGGTTATCGCCGGACTGGTGGCCCAGAAATTCGGGATCGCCCTTGTGCCTTATATGGATCTGCTCCTGAAGCTGGACGTAAAGATCCTTTCCATTCGCTCCCCTTCCTGTGAACGGGCGATCTTCATGATCAATGACAACCGAATATACATGCCGCCGGCAGTTAAACGGTTCCGGGAATTTGTAGCCGATGGAAAATGAACAGTTCCTTCTGCCCAATCTTATCCAAGAGACACTGCGCCGGGCAGGATTGTCCCCGCCTGAACGCTGTGCCTCTTATGGCAGATCAATGCTGCATTCCTCTTCTCTGCACACATCTTTATCATTTCCATTTACCTCAGATCACGAAGCAGAATCGTCTTCGCGTTTCGATAAACGGATACAGGAATATCCGCCATCCGGCAGGCTTCCTCAATACTTACCTTCGCATTACGTGCAAAAGATTCGATCAGCGCTACCGTCTGCTTTGCTTCTCCGCTCTTTTCCCCGCGTTCCATTCCAATGGCTACCCCACGAGCTTCACTTTCCCGCATCAGAATATCATGTTCAAATTCCAGCACCTTTCCTCCCATTTGCTCAACTCCCTTCCGAATCACTTCATTCTCCCATGCAACCCAATTTACAATTTTTAAAATCAGCTGCTTCAGTTCTGTAAACTCATAATCCGTGATTTCCCGGCTGCATTTTAAATCATACAGAGTCTCATACAGTTTCCGGTATTCTGCCAGGAACTGTGCAAGCGCTTCTTCATTCT
>DVKS01000028.1 GCA_018715905.1 Candidatus Caccovicinus merdipullorum
GCTGAATGCCTGGGAATACTGGTTGCCGCTGATGTTCTCAAAAACCTTGATGGAATAGCTTCCGTCACCTTCCGTCAGCGGAAACACCTCATAAGAATCTCTGGCATTCAGATCGTATGTATAGGTAACGCCCTTGGTGATCTGCACCTTGATCTTATTGTTGCTCCCTTTGTATTTCACCATCACATAGCCCTGGGACGCATTCGAAGCATCTACGGTTACCTTGGTATTTCCGTAGGAAGCCGTCCCTGACGCAATGGGCGTCCGCACCATGGCAGATGCCGCCATGGGTCCGCACCAGAGGCAAAGAGCCGCTAATACCATGCCGGCTGCCGCCTTCCTTAGTCCTTTCTTCATATTTTTTCCTTTCTATCCAGCTTTCCATTCACTCTGCCGCATCCGCACCTTTATCCCTTCTTTCCTTCCAGTGCCTGCAGGCGCTGGCGCAGCGCCTCATAAGCCAGGACACCGGCTGCTACGGACGCGTTCAGAGAATCAATATCTCCCCGCATGGGAATAGAAGCCGTCAGATCACAGTTTTCTTTTACCAGACGGCTTACGCCGTTTCCTTCATTTCCGATAACCAGCCCCAGAGGACCGGTTAAATTCACCCGGTACATGGTCTCCCCGCCCATATCGGCGCAGACAAACCACATGCCTTCTTTCTTAAGAGATTCCATAACGGCAGACAGATTGTTTACCTTGGCCACAGGCGTGTAATGGATGGCGCCTGCAGAAGCCTTTGCCACTGTAGAAGTAAGCCCCGCCGCCCGCCGCTTAGGGATAATCACGCCATGGGCGCCTACCAGATTCGCCGTCCGGATGATGGCTCCCAGATTATGGGGATCCTCAATGCCATCCAGCAGAAACAGAAACGGCGGTTCGCCTTTCTCCCGGGCCGCTTCCAGCATATCCTCCACCGAAGCATACGTATAAGCCGCCCCGTAGGCAATGACTCCCTGATGCTTCCCTGTCCTGGACATCTGGTCCAGCCGTTCTCTGGTCACGTAATTAATAATCGTGTCCTGTTTTCTTGCCTCCCTTGCAATGGAAAGAATGGGGCCGTCATGGCATCCATCCAGCAAAAACAGCTTGTCTATGGTCTTTCCGGAGCGGAATGCCTCCAGTACTGCGTTCCGTCCTTCTATGGTCAGTTCTTCGTATCGCATGGCGTGTTCTCCTCTATCCGCGAAAGCCCCAGGCTGATCAGTTTTGTAAGCCGCTCAAACTGTTCCGTAAGAAAAAGCCAGCCCACTAAAGCCTCAAACCCGGTAGCCCGGCGGTAATCAATCACAGAGGCATTTTTGGCGGAGGTGACGGAATGGGCGTTGCGTCCCCGCTTAAACACCGCCAGTTCCTCCTCTGTAAGCTCTGCCTCCAGAAGCCCTATCATCTTTGACTGCGCTCCTGCACAGACCAGACGGGAACTGTGCTTGTGAAGCTTGTTCACCTGCACATTCCCGCCGTTTACTACTTTAAGCCGGACCATCACATCGTAGACCCCGTCCCCTACATAAGCCAAAACAAGGGGGAATACGTCCGCGGATCTACCTCCTTAAGCTGCATGGTCTCTTTATAAAACTGCAGAAAATCTCTGGTTATACCCGTTTCCATTTTACACCTTCCCTGGTATCCTCCAGAACGATTCCCATCTCCAGAAGTTTTCCCCGGATTTCGTCTGCCAGGGCGAAATTCCGCTCCTTCCTGGCTGCCTGCCGCTTAGCGATCAGATCCTCTACCTCCTGATCCAGAGCCTCCTTCTTTCTCTCAGTAAGAATACCCATTACCTGGCAAAGCATATCGATCTTTTCCAGAAGAAGGTTCACGTAAGCAAGACTGCTCTCCTCCGATGCTGTGGAATTTGCCAGCTTCACCATCTCAAAGAGTGCGGAAATGGCATCTGCCGTATTAAAATCATCGTCCATGGCTGCCTCGTACTTCTCAGTCAGGGCTGCCAGAACTGCAGCATTTTCTTCCTCCTGGGAAGACAGCTTCTCTTCCTTTGCCTTTCCTTTCAGCTCTCTCAGCCGCTCTGCCGCAGTGAGGATCCGGTCAAGGCCATTCTTGGAAGCTTCCATCAGATCGGCGCTGAAATTCAGCGGACTTCTGTAGTGGGCGCTTAACATAAAGAAACGAAGTACCTGCAGATCGTACTTTTCGCTGATCTCCCGCACAGTAAAGAAATTCCCCAGAGACTTGGACATCTTCCGGTTGTCAATATTCAGGAAGGCATTGTGCATCCAGTATGTGGCAAAAGGCTTGTCATTTGCCGACTCGCTCTGGGCGATCTCATTTTCATGGTGGGGGAAGATCAGGTCCTCACCGCCTGCGTGAATATCGATCTGGTCTCCCAGATACTTCTTTGCCATCACAGAACACTCAATATGCCATCCGGGACGGCCCTGGCACCAGGGTGACTCCCAGTAAGGCTCCCCTTCCTTTTTAGGCTTCCAGAGAACGAAGTCATTGGGATCCTCCTTGCCTTCCTCTCCTGTTACCTTGATCTCCCGGAAACCAGACTGCAGATCCTCCAGATTCTTATGGGACAGCTTTCCGTAGTCTTTAAAGGACTTTACCCGGAAATACACGGTGCCGTCCTCAGCAGCATATGCATGTCCCTTCTCAATCAGCGTCTGGATCATATCCAGCATACCGCAGATTTCTTCCGTAGCCAGGGGATGGCGGGTGGCAGGACGCACGTTCATGCCTTCCATATCCTTCTTGCACTCGGCAATGTATCGCTTGGAAATGGTATCGGCATCCACACCTTCCTCTATGGCCTTCTTAATGATCTTATCATCCACATCCGTGAAATTCGAAACATAGTCCACCTGGTATCCCTTATACTCAAAATACCGGCGCACCGTATCAAATACGATCATAGGCCGGGCATTTCCGATGTGAATCAGGTTATATACCGTAGGGCCGCACACATACATCTTTACTTTGCCCGGCTCCAGAGGCACAAACTCCTCTTTTGTTCTGGTAAGCGTATTAAAAATTTTCATATTTTCCTCCAGCAGCGGTCTCCCCGCTTATTCCCTTTCCTGCTTTGGCATTTCGCTCTGCCGGCAGCATCCAAGACAGCCGCCGCAGCCCTCCATACCGTCCGTTTCCGGGCTTTCCAGCCCCTCCGGACCGGCCAGAACGCTTTCTGCGCCGTCCTCTGCATCATAATAACAATAATTTGCCACCTCTGTCAATAAGGTGACTGCCTGGGAAGATATTCCATCTCCGTTTCCCGTAAAACCCAGTCCTTCTTCGGTGGTGGCCTTTACACTGACCTGACTTGTCTTAAGTCCCAGAGCCGCCGCAATATTTTCCGCCATCTGCTGACGGTAAGGGGCCAGCTTGGGCCGCTGGGCAATGATTGTGGCATCAATATTCTCGATCACATAATGATGTTCATCCAGAAGCTTTCCCACATGCTTTAACAGGGCAATGCTGGATATCCCCCGGTATGCAGGATCCGTGTCCGGGAAATGCTGTCCGATGTCCCCCAGCGCAGCCGCCCCCAAAAGCGCGTCCATCACCGCGTGGACCAGAACATCTGCATCAGAATGGCCGTCCAGCCCCTTCTCATATGGAATCTCCACGCCCCCAAGAATCAGCTTCCGCCCCTCTTTAAGACGGTGTACATCATATCCCTGTCCTATTCTCATTGACTTTTTGTCTCCTTCCTTTAAACGATCATTCGAATCTGTCTGGGAATGCACTCCACCTGAAATTCATTCCACTCTCCGCAGTCCTCTCCGTCCGCATGGACCGCAGCCGGCCGATCCAGGTGGAAAAGGGCCTCCCGGCATTCATATACACGGATTCCCTTTCTCCGTTTCTTCCTGCGTTTTAAAAAAATGGAAATCAACATGCGAAGAATTCTCCTGCGCCTTTCATTGCTGACCACGCACACCCGCAGCTTTCCATCGCTTCCGGATGCATCCGGCGCAAGGCAGAAGCCGCCTCCTTCAAATGGATGTATATGCGCAGAAATAAAAAAGATATGATTAAACTCGATTTTCTTAACCCGGTCCAGAATCACGTATCCCTTCACCGGACGGGTTTTTCTTAACAGCATCAGCCCGGCAACTGCATATTCCAGACGGCCCAGCCCCATTTTTTTCAGAAGAGACGGATCTGAATTTTCCCGGACCATGCAGCACACCTCCGCATCCATTCCGATTCCGGAACTGACCATAAATCTGCGGTGTTCTCCTTTATCGCCGATGGTCAGCACACCATAGTCCAAAAGCCGGATGGTCGGCGAAAACAGAATCCGCCGCAGGCATCTTACCTGCCGCCTGGAAAATCCCAGGCTGCGGCCTAAATCATTGCCGGAACCTGCCGGAATATAGCCCAGCGTAATCATCGGCCCCGGCAGAAGGCCGTCCAATACCTCATTCATCGTTCCGTCACCGCCTACCGTCACGATCACCCGCGGCTCCTGGCAGCACCGGGTCAGCTTTCTGGCAAATTTTCTGGCATCCCCCGGCCGTTCCGTAAGGTAGCTTTCATACTCTATATTCTCACGCTTCAGCACATGCTCCAGGATTCCCCATATTCTCTTTCCCCGCCCTGACTGACAATGAGGATTAACGATAAAAAAATACATGAAAAGCCTCCTGCATTTCACTAAGCCCTTTCAGGCGAAGATATTATCTGATGTTCTTTCTGCTGTGTCTGATTTAAAGTATATCATAAATATGAGAAAAAGCGACATTTTTTCCCTTTATATTTTTCCCATCTTTCCAAAAAAATCATGAAGAAAAAATAAAAATATGAGAAACCGCTTTCTTCCCCGCAGCCATCCTGAACTGTTACGATTTTAAAAAATAATTGTCAAAAAAGTGTTGACAATTAGAACAATACGAGTTATACTATCTAGGCAGTCGCGATGAGGCATCCAAAAAGGATGAAAAGCGATGCATATTATGGGGTCTTAGCTCAGCTGGGAGAGCATCTGCCTTACAAGCAGAGGGTCATAGGTTCGAGCCCTATAGGCCCCATATATCTGGCGGAATAGCTCAGCTGGCTAGAGCACGCGGTTCATACCCGCGGTGTCGTTGGTTCAAGTCCAATTTCCGCTACGAATAAGCTGTCGGATTTTTCGGCAGCTTTTTTTATTTCCGCGGGCAATGAGCCAAGCGGACATGCTTGCATGTCCATTTGGCGACTGCCGCGAGGGTCAAAAACCCCGCAGCTTTCTGCGAGGTTTTTGACTGCGAAGGATCCGACAAGACGCGCCAGTGACGCGCCTTGTCGGATTGCCCCATGGTATTTGACTTTCTCAAAAAAATACTGCACAGCCTTTATGTAACCACACAAAAGCTGCACAGCACTTTCCTCTCCCATCCTGCTCTTTCGCTGCAGGACGGGGTTTTCTTTTATCCCAGCGCTTTCTGGGCCGCTTTCTTTTCTGCCCGCTGTTCGCTGTAGCCGTATACCACATAGTAAAGGGCGTACGCCATAATAGCCGCTCCCACTCCATCGATAACGGAATGCTGTTTTAAGAACACAGTAGCCAGGCAGATCGATACCATCAAAAAGAAAGATCCCCGCTGTATCCATCTGTGCTTTCTCAGGCTCTGACTCCTTCGGACGGCCATGTGCACACAGATGGAGTTATATACATGAATACTTGGAAAAACATTTGTACATGTATCTGTCTGATACAGCCAGTACACCAATGCCGAAAAAATGTTCTGCTGCGGATCTACCTGAGGACGAAAGTTTGTCCCATTATGGAAAAAAGTGCAGATGATCAGGCTGATCGTCATGCCGGTAAACAGGCAGATACACAGCTGATAATACTCTTCCCTGCTGGTAAAGAAAAAGTATCCGACCCCCACCGCCACATAGGCAAACCACAAAAAGTAAGGCACCACAAAATATTCGCAGAAAGGAATATAATCATCCAGCGCCACATGCATCACATGATAGTTGGTCCTTACCGTCTTTTCCAAATAACCAAACCACACAAGATAAATCAGGCCATATGCTAAAATCCAGGCATGTCTGTACTTTAGAAAAAGCTGTTTCATAATAACTTCTCCCTTTTCCCTCCCTTGGGAAACTAAAAACCCAGTTTTTCAATGGTTTCATTCTATAATAATATTTATTGCACTGGTGCAATGATTATTATTAGAAACGGATTATAGCACACGAAATCCGGACCGGCAAGCCAGTTTAGAAAATGTTAAGAAAACATAATTATTTCGTCATTCTATGGTAGTTCCGGCTTTTCCGGCAGCGCTTTCCCTTGCCTTTTCAAGGGATGTTATAATAGCCTTTCTGCCTTTTCCGTTCTCCACAAAATCAACAGATGCAGTGATCTTTGGCAGCATGGAAGCAAACTCAAAATGCCCCTTCTCAGAAAACTCCTTAGCCTCCTCCACAGTCATGTGGGAAATGGGCTGCTGCTCCGGCGTGCCGTAGTTTAATGTTACATTATCCACGCTGGTCAGGATCATCAGCACATCGGCATCCAGTTCCTTGGCCAAAAGGCCGCTGGCCAGATCCTTTTCAATAATGGCACTGGCTCCCTTGAGATTGCATCCCTGCTCCATCACCGGAATGCCGCCGCCTCCGCATGCGATCACCAGCTGATCCGCATCCATCAATGCCTTAATCGAATCAATCTCTACAATAGCTACCGGTCTGGGCGATGCCACGATACGTCGGAATCCCTTTCCCGGCTCTTCCACTACATAATTTCCCTTTGCCTCTTCCTC
>DVKS01000029.1 GCA_018715905.1 Candidatus Caccovicinus merdipullorum
AACTGAACGAAAATGGAAAATTAGCCGTCGAATATGCAAAAAAAATCATGTCTCAGACAAACGACATGATAAACGGCATTCGAGATTATGACAGAAAGCAGCGCACTATTTTTGTGGGTTCCTGTGCGCCCGCTCCTTTATGGAAAATCATCCCCGCTTTATCCGGCCCGTATCCCGATATGACCATTTCATCTGAGATAAGGGACAGCAATATGCTGCTTGAGGAACTCCGACAGGGCAGGTATCAGCTGATCATTCTGCCGTATCCCATCGAAGAAAAGGGAATTTCCTGCATAAAATACGAAGAAGAACATCTCTTTTTCTCCCTTCCTCCGGCCCATCCGCTTTCCGGAAGCAAAACACTGCAGTTAAAGGACCTTAATGGAGAGACTATGCTCCTTCGCTCCCGTCTCGGCTTCTGGGAACAGGTCACAAACGAAAAGATGCCGGACACCCGGTTCCTGGTTCAGGAAGATTCCGTTTTTAACGAACTGGTAAAGGCATCGGCACTGCCCTCTTTCAACAGCAATCTGGCTGTCCAAAGAGAGGGCATGGTTCCTAACCGGATCCTGATTCCCATCACCGATAAGGAAGCAAATGTAACGTATTACTGCTGCTATCTGTCAAAGACAACATTGATCGAAAAACTATTCCATAAGAATCATGAGGAAAACGGAGCCGCTGATTCCCTGCCTGCAGCAGACAAAGACTGACAAAGCAGAAGACGCAGCGGCTGCTGCGTCCCTCGTTTTACCTGATCTCCCGGTCTATAGAGATAATCTCCGCTTCGGTACTGCTCTCTACAAAAGCCAGGATGTCATCCATCATACTGTCCGCCTGGGCATTGTGGGCTGCAATGGCTGCAATCCCGATCACAATGGTCTGATGGACATCCTGTTCTCCTGTTTCCGCCGCTGACACAGCATAGCGGTTTCTTATCTTTCCCAGCAGACTTTTCACGATCATCCGCTTCTCTTTCAGGGAATGGACCCATGGAGCATAGAGGCGGATTTCCATTATGGCTACTCTGAAATTCATTTTTTCTCTACCCCTTCCGGTAATTCCTCTTCAGCAGCAGTCCCAATTATACAGCACCCGGCCAAAGTCCCTGCGCTCAAGATCCTCCCGATTAATAAAGAAATTGCCGACACCGCAGTCTCCCCATAAAACATAGTCCTTCCCGTCCCTCATCTCACTGTCCAGCTGAAACAGCAGGGTGTCATAGGAGCTGTCCTGGCTTCGAGGATCAGACTGGGTAAAATATGGATACCCCAGAAGCCGATGACCTGCCGTATCCAGCTGGTCGTATAAGTATTCATAATCGGGGCTGCTCAGATACTGGTACGCCTCCTGCATCCCGATATCCTCTCCGGAAACAGTCCTGACCGCTGCCCGGAACACATTTTGAAAGCGGATATCATCAGGTCCCATAAAGCAGACGGCCGGCTCCGCCGTCAGACCTGCCTCCTGGAGTACAGGAAAGAAATCAATGTCTGCATGGACGGGGATATCCAGGGCGCTGATCTGTTCCGGAGCAACACGCAAATCAGGCTCCGGATGATAAACCACCCGAAAGTTTTTCTGGCAGTCCGGCCTGTCAAAGTCCATGCCGTACAAGTCATCCGATCCCACAAAAAACTGCAGAATCCCCTTCCGGGGCAAAGGCCTGTCCGTCCTCAGCTGTTCCAGGTTTAACTGAGCCAGAAGAATTAATTTTTCTCCCCGGCAGTCCATTGGGTATGCGAAAGACGGCTCCCAGTAAGGCAGTCCGCCGATCTTGCTGTCACAAATCCCCGTTTTAATATCCGGCCGTATGTGGAGTTTCCAGCAGTTCATGGCCGTACGCCGTTTAATTTCCTCTGCGATATCTTTTGCCTTCTGGCTGATTTCCGATTGCATATCTGTAAAACCTCCTTACCTCTTGGTTTATGGTTTTCGCTTTTTGATTCCGGCTTTTCTGTGATGCCAAATTGCTCCGCGCTTTCTGCTCCCTTTATGCCTTTGAGCCAATACCACCTGGTCACTCTGACGAAAAAACCAAGTACCGGCGCAAAAGCCATCCCATCCGCTCCCCTTTCAGCTGTACGGCCTCTTCTATTTCTTCATTTCCATACATTACTTCCAGAATGGCAAAGGGATACATATTCGGCATTTTCCCAAGTTCTATCTCTCTGAGCCCGACGGAAGCATCATCTCCCTCCAATCCCGTCTGGATTGCCCGGATACATGGGAAATTCCATAGCCGTTCTGCCAGTTCCACGATCGCTTCCTCATGTTCTTTCTGAAAGACTTCTCCGCCTTCATGAATCAGCACATCCTCCTCCGGTATAATGATCTCGTAAGTAAAGCAATCCTTTTCCGGATATTGATTCATCCAAAAACCTCTGACTTCCGAATACTCACGAAAAGAATATAACACCTGCCTGTAACCATGGGAAAAATGTTCAGTAAATCCAAGTACAAAGTCTTTCTCCAGCTTCTGCTGATTCCATTGAATGATCTCGCCGCGTGAATCCGATGCCGCTTCCCCATATCCAGACAGATACTTCAGCCCGGCCAGCTCCAGAGCATCAAAAAAGTCTTTAACAAAATCCGGATAAAGATCCTCTCTGCGAAACTGCAGAGACAAATTAAAATATGCAGGCATCTTATCTTCCCATCCTTTCTGCGGCCGGTCCAAAATCCGGGCAAAAGATCTCAGACACCGGCCATCCCGCAAAAGTCTGGCGGCGCATTGGGCATCCCTGAATTAACGCCGCCTAATTGGCGGCAGGACTTTCAGGGTAAATATACCATATTTTTCGGATATTTTATATACAAAAAAGAGACATAATCCGCTGTAAAATCATTGCTGATCATGCCTCTTTTTCTGCTTAATATTTCTTCGCCAGAATCCGGAACATCACTGCGTAGAGGAAAACCAAAAGACATATGGACATGCTGGCCAGCACTCCCTGCTCACGGTTTCCGGTCAGCATCCAGATGATGCTGACTACTGCTGCAATCATCAGATATATGCCGAAGGCGGCTTCTTTTGCCTTCATGGAGATAAATGCGTACCGCTCATCTTTCGCCGCAGTTTCTATCTTCTTTTTATATTCCGGATTCGACTGCATGCGGAATGCGCGGAACAGCTGCACTGCACCTACGGCAAGGATTCCCGATCCGACTCCCGACAATATTCCGCTCTCATCGCCGATTCCGATAACTGCCAGTATCTGTATAATCACGCCTATGGCAATCTCCGCAATAGAAATCTTAAAAAGCTTATTCTCTTTCATCCTGCTCCTCCTCATAAATAAAAATGTCCTCAACCTTCATTTCGAAGTATCTTGCAAGTTTAATGGCAAGTATCACCGAAGGATTATATCTTCCATTTTCAAGAGAACTTATGGTCTGTCTGGAAACCTTCATCGCCTCTGCAAGCTCTTCCTGCTTTATTCCTTTCTGTTTCCTTATCTCCTCAAGCCGGTTTTTCAATTTCCCCTCCTTATTCGCGTACGGTTCTCATATATGTTTTCGGGTGTCGTTCTTATGGATAAACTCTAATGTAAAGTTTACTTTACGTATCTTTATTATACTATAGTTTTGAAATATGTCAAGTATACTTTACATGAAAAAGTATTGATTTCCAAACTGCGATAGCGGAGCCTCCTTCAAAAAGAATAATTTCCCCAAAAACGCTGCCGCACTAATCCAGTGCGACAGCGTTTCCTCCATCGTGCGCCTGGCGGCGCACGTTTCTAACGGGTGAAAGTCCCAAATCCGCCCGGTAGCGGGAAGGATATAGCCGAAGGCAAGGGTGTCCATCGTGAGATGGAATCTGAAGGAAGCCGGATGTGGGGAGCCTACTAACCCATGGGCAAACCTCTGGTCTGACGAATAGAAACCGCATATAAGGCTGGGCATGAGGGTAAGTCTGCGATGCAAGATGAAGCCCGATAGCTACACGGAATCATGTGCAGTAAATGCGGCAGACGGATGGAGGGAAAGAAACGTGTGGTACCCAGGGAGGTCTGTACGATACGCCCTGAAAAGAGCAACCGTTATCGGAAGGTAACGCTGAACGTACAGAAGTCAGCAGAGGTCATAGTAGCTGTTTTTTTTAGCGAAGGACCGAATCAATAGGAGTCTTTAGTACGACCGGGAAAGGAATTTCAAGATGTGTCATTCGATTTTGCCGATAAAGCG
>DVKS01000004.1 GCA_018715905.1 Candidatus Caccovicinus merdipullorum
AGCCATCCGGGAGAAATACAAGGACCGGTTAAAGATCACCATTTCCGGCGACATGTGGATGGACTGCATGAATCCGCGGGTAAATAAAGGAGAAGCGGTCCGCCAGATCCAGGAGGATCTGGAGTTTCTGCCGGAGGAGACCATGGCCTTCGGCGATCAGCTGAATGATCTGGAAATGTTAAACCGGGCTTACTACAGCTTTGCCATCGGCAATGCCCGTCCGGAGATCAAGGCAGCAGCCCGTTTCCAGGCGGATACCAATGTAAATGACGGCGTATTAAAGATTCTCAGACTTCTGGCCTGAGAAGGCGGCGCTTCGGCGGGGTGAGAAACCGGCAGCGCGGCGGAAAAGGAGTGGGTTCTATTTTAATGAAAATTGAAAAAAAGATCCGGATTCTGCAGTTTTGCCTGCTGCTTGGCGCAGCCGGCGCTTTAGGGGGCTGCGGCAGCCAGGAAGCGGCAGAAGCGAATGGAAGGACTGTGGAAGGATTGAGCCGTCCCGAAGCTATGATACTGGTGGCAACGGAGCGGAACCGGTATGAACAGATTTATACGGATCAGATATGGAATGTGACCATGCCGGAGAGCGGGGAATCTTTTGAAGATTTCCTCCTGGAGCAGGTAAAGCAGTTTGCCTCGGACCTGAAAGTGGTGGGGGCCATGGCCGGGGAATACGGGATCGAGCTGGACAGCAGTGAGAAAGAGCAGGTCCGCCGCCTGGCTGAGGATTATTACAGCCAGCTGACAGCGGCAGATGTGGCCTACACGGGAGCTGTGGAGGAAGATGCGTACCAGCTTTATCTGGATTACGCGCTGGCAAGCAAGACGGTCTCTGAACTGACAAAAGATGCAGCTGTGGAGATCAGTGACAGCCAGGCTAAGGTGATTGAGATTCAGCAGATCATACTGGAAGATAAAGAGACGGCAGACCAGGTTCTTGCGCTGACGGGTCAGGAGGGGGCAGATTTTGCCTCCATCGCCGGAGAGTACGGTGTACAGGATGAGGTTCGCCTCAGTCTGGGACGGGGCGAAGCGGACGCTGCGGTGGAAGAGGCCGCATTTTCTCTGGAAGAGGGACAGATCAGTCCGGTAATTCAGGCTTCGGACGGCCGCTTTTACATCATTCAGTGCATAAACCCCTATGACCAGGAAGCTACAGCCAGCAGGAAGGCGGAGATGGCTCTGGTCCAGAAGGACGGTGCCTTCCGCCAGCTTTACGATGAATTCCTGGCGGAACATCCGGTGGAAGTATCCGATACGGTGTGGGATGGCGTATCCTGCGTTACCGATCAGGATACCGCCACCACAAATTTCTTTGAATTATATGAGGAATATTTCCCGGAATAATACCGGGAAGGAAGCGTCCCGCATGCCTTCTCAGGAGAAGAAGACCCGGGTCAGTTCTTCCAAGGCTTCCTGGTCATTGATATGCATGACTTCCCGGGAAGAGTGCATGGCCAGGATGGGAACGCCTGCGTCCACTGTGGGCATGTTAAGGAGCGCGGAAGAGATGCTTCCCAGAGTGGAGCCGCCGCGGATATCCGAGCGGTTGGAGAATTTCCGGAAGGGAATGTGATTCTTCCGGCACAGCCCCTCAATGACGCTGGCCCAGGATGCGTCGGTGGCGTAGGCCTGGCTGGCAGCCAGCTTTATGGCAAGGCCGTCTCCCATGACGATCTGGTTTTTGATGTCGCATTTTTCCGGATGATTGGGATGCATGGCGTGAGCCACATCCAGGGAGAGCATCAGACCGCTCATCAGGCTGTTTAAGAGCGCCTGGCGGTCCAGCCCCAGGGACAGGAATATCTTTTCCAGTACCCGCTCCAGAAGCTGGGAGTCGGCTCCCTGCTTGGTAAAACTTCCCACCTCTTCATTGTCATAGAGGACGATTCCGCAGATGCCGTCATGGCAGCTTCCTTCTGTCAGGCCGGTGAGGCAGGCCTGGACGGAAGTGATATTGTCCAGACGGGGAGAGGAGAGAAATTCTCCCTTCAGTCCCAGGGTCTGGGCCGGATCCGTATTGTAAAGATAAATCTCGTAATCCAGGATATCCTCCGGATCTGCGCCGGTCTCCTGCGCCAGGAAATTTAAAAAGAAATGATCCCGGTCAAGTTCTTCTGTAAGGACAGCGGCCAGGGGAAGCATGTCTGTCTGGGGATTGTATTCCATGCCCTTATTGATTTCCCGGTTCATGTGGATGGCCAGATTGGGGATGGTGAAAAGGGGCTGGGGATGATGGACAAAAATCGTTTCCGGATGAAAGGGATCCTCTGTCATCCGGCATACTTTTCCGGCCATGGACAGGGGGCGGTCAAGCCAGGTATTTAAGATGGGACCGCCGTAAACCTCCACGTTAAGTTTCCCGTAACGGCCGGTGGATACCTCCGGGGAGGGCTTAACCTTTAAACAGGGCCAGTCCGTGTGGGCGGCAGCCAGACGTAACCGTAAGGGACGGGATGAAGACGGAATATGTTCCGGCAGGGAAAAGGCCAGCAGGGTGGAATCAAAGGCATTGATAAAATAGCGCCCGCCGGCCTGAAGCTGCCAGTTTTCCGTCAGGGAGAGCGGCTGGAAAGAAGCGGCGGAAAGCTGTCTTTCTGCTTCTTTAATGCAGTGGTAGGGGGAGACCGAAGCCTCCAGAGTATGGCAGAGCCGCCGGATCCGGGCGGATGAAGAAGTATTCTGATTCATAGTTTCCTCCATATGTAAATAGTATGCAGCAGTCAAAACTGCTGCAGCAAAAGAAACGCAGCCTGGGGCAGCGCCGCCAGGTGCGGATACAGCCTTATCATAGCATACTTTTTGATAAAAATGAATGGCTTCGGGCTGGATGGGAGAAGGAATGATTGGGTTTCAGATTGAGGATATGGGAGCCTTTACCCGGAAATTATTTCTGGAAAAGGACTTTGATGATTTTCTTTTAAAGGAAGCAACTATTGTTACGTTCAACAGTTTTACCATAGACGGCCGTCTCCACCGGGGATTTTACTCGGCGCAGGAACAGGAGCAGATGGAAATGAATCCGTATTCCCTCTGGAGCCAGGTCCGCCCCATCTGCTTTTCGCTGATCAAGGGAAAGCGTCTGCCGGAAAGTTTTCAGATCACCCTTGAGGCGCCGCCTAAGCGTCTGGATGCCTTTCTGGCGGAATGCCGTCTCCAAATGGATGCAGGTCAGATCAAGGGCCTGTATCTGAATATCCGCTATGAAAACGGCCGTCTTCAGTGCATTACAGGAACTTCTCTGGCAGTATTCACCCTGGATAAATCAGTGGAGCGGGAATGGGATGAATATGTGGGACGGATGTTAAAAAATATGGGAATTGCTGCTTCTCATTAGAGACAGGGCAAGATTACTAGCACTCATCAAAAATGAGTGCTAATTTTGTCTTGACTTTTTGTTCTATGCGTATTAGAATAAGTGACAGTGATAAGTGCATCATCAATCAGCAGAAAGTACAGAAAATTAAGGAGTGTGGATATCTATGGCAAAGACTGGAAGTCTGACAATCAACAGTGAAAATATTTTCCCGATCATAAAAAAATGGCTGTATTCCGACCATGATATTTTCTATCGCGAGCTGATCTCCAATGGCTGCGATGCCATCACCAAGTTAAAGAAGCTGGAACTGATGGGAGAGTTTGAGAAGCCGGAGGATCTGGAGTACAAGATCCAGATTACAGTAAATCCAAACGATAAGACCATTATTGTGGAGGACAACGGCCTTGGCATGACGGAAGCAGAGGTTGATGAGTACATTAACCAGATCGCTTTCTCCGGTGCCCAGGCGTTTATGGAGAAATACAAAGATAAGGCCAACGAAGATCAGATCATCGGTCATTTCGGACTGGGCTTTTACTCTGCATTTATGGTGGCAGATAAGGTAACCATCGATACGCTGTCTTATCAGAAAGACGCGGTGCCGGTACACTGGGAGTCTGACGGCGGCACTTCCTACGAGATGGGAGAAGGCGATAAGAAAGAATCCGGTACGAAGATTACCCTGTACTTAAATGAGGACAGCACGGAGTTTTCCAATGAATACCGGGCAAGAGAGGTCATCGAGAAGTACTGCTCCTTCATGCCCGTGCCGATCTATCTGACCAACAGCGCGGAAGGTCCCCAGTATGAGACCATTGAGAAGGATGAGCTGACGGATAAAGACACCATTGTGGAGACCATCGTAGAGGAAGCAAAGACCGAGGAGAAGGAAAAGGAAGACGGAACGAAAGAAGTAGTGGAAGTATCCCCGGCCAAGGAGAAATATAAGATCCTGAAGCGCCCTGTGGCCTTGAATGATGTCCATCCTCTCTGGAACAAGCATCCCAATGAGTGTACGGATGAAGAGTACAAGGCCTTTTACCGGAAAGTATTTATGGATTACAAGGAGCCTTTATTCTGGATCCATCTGAATATGGACTATCCTTTTAATTTAAAGGGCATCCTGTACTTCCCCAAGATCAATATGGAGTATGACAGCCTGGAAGGCGTAATCAAGCTGTACAACAACCAGGTGTTTATTGCCGATAACATTAAGGAAGTCATTCCGGAATTCCTGATGCTGTTAAAAGGCGTCATCGACTGCCCGGACCTTCCGCTGAATGTATCCCGTTCCGCTCTGCAGAATGACGGTTTTGTAAAGAAGATTTCCGATTACATTACCAAGAAGGTGGCAGATAAGCTGTCCGGCATGTGCAAGACCGACCGGGAAACCTACGAAAAATACTGGGATGACATTAATCCTTTCATTAAGTTCGGCTGCATCAAGGATGAGAAATTCCAGGAAAAGATGAAGGATTATATTATCTTTAAGAACCTGGAGGGCAAGTATCTGACCCTGCCGGAGTGCATCGATGAGAATAAGGAAAAGCATCCCAACACGGTATTTTATGTGACGGATGAGAAGGAGCAGAGCCAGTACATCAACATGTTTAAGAAAGAAGGCATGGATGCGGTTATCCTGTCCCACAATATTGACACGCCTTTCATCAGTCAGATGGAACAGAAGAACGAGAACCTGAAGTTTGTCCGCATTGACGCGGATGTGACGGATCTGTTTAAGGAGACGGGCGAGGAGGATGAAGAGAAAGCCAAAGAAGAGGCAGAAGCTCTTACTGCCGCCTTCCGGAAAGCTCTGGGAAATGATAAACTGGAGGTAAAGGCTGAGAAGTTAAAGGATGCCTCTGTAGCTGCCATGATCACCGTATCTGAAGAGTCCAGAAGAATGCAGGATATGATGAAGATGTACAATATGTACGGCATGGATCCTTCTATGTTCGGCGGTGCCGGCGAAAGCCTTGTATTAAACCGGAACCATCCTCTGGTACAGTATGTGCTGAATCATAAGGACGGCCAAAATACCGATACCATCTGCCAGCAGTTATACGATCTGGCAAAGTTAAGCCACGGAAGCCTGACGCCGGAGCGGATGACCGGATTTATTGCAAGAAGCAATGTGATCATGCTGATCATGGCCGGTGAAAAGACCGCCGCAGCTTTGGAGGCCAAAGAAGAGGCACAGCCGGAAGCAGGCGCCCCAGAGGCTGCATCAGAAGAGAAAGCGGAATAAGAAGAGAGAATAAAAAGAGAAGACAAAACAGAAGACAAAACAGAAGAAAAGGCAGAATAAAAATCTTTTCCGAAAAGATTATCAGCGGCGGCCGGTATCCTTATCTGGACCGGGGAGATTTCCCGGTCACGGTGGGAGCCGGCCGCCTTTTTGAGCCTGCATTTGATCATGTGCCGTTCCATAACATACAAAATACAGCATGAAAAGATTGAAAATATGGAGAGATACTGTTATAATAAGTAGTAATCAAAACTACATGATATAGAAAGCGATGGAGGCACATTATGACATATAAGATTATTGGTGACAGTTGCTTGGATCTGACCAGCGAATTAAAGAGAGACCCGCATTTTCAGACCGTGCCGCTGATCCTGCAGGTGGGACGGACCACGGTGGTGGACGATGAGAACTTTGATCAGAAAAGTTTTATCCAGATGATGAAGGACACGCCGGAGTGTCCGAAAACGGCATGCCCTTCTCCGGAGCAGTTTAAAGAGGCATACCGCTGTCCGGAAGAGAATGTTTTTGTGATCTGCCTTTCGGAGCATTTAAGCGGCACGTACAGCAGCGCATGCCTTGGAAAGAAGCTTTATGAGGAGGAGTACGGAGAGAAGAATATCTGTGTGCTGAGTTCGGATTCCGCCTCAGCAGGTGAACTGAACCTTGCTCTGTACATTCGAGACCTGTGTGAACAGAGCGTGCCTTTTCAGGAGATTGAAAAGCGGGCGGCTGCATACCGGGATGACTTAAAGACGTATTTTGTGCTGGAGTCTCTGGATTATCTGCGCAAGAACGGGCGTCTCAGCGGTCTTCAGGCTTTCTTTGCCACCACGCTGAATATTAAGCCGGTTATGGCCGGTGACCGCGGCGTGATTGTAAAGGTGGATCAGGCCAGAGGAATGACAAAGGCTCTCCAGAGGATGTGTGACCATGCGGTGCGTTCTGTGGAAGATACCCGGGAACGGGTGCTTGTAATCGCCCACTGCAACTGTCCGGAGCGGGCCAGGTTTGTGAAGGAAGAGATGGAGAAGCGGGGAAGCTTCCGGGATGTGGTCATTACCGAAACTGCCGGGGTGGCAACGGTTTATGCCAATGACGGCGGAATTGTTATTGCATTATAAGAAAAAAGGTTCGGTATAGGACCAAAATGAGGATAAATTATGAAAGATCAAAAGAGAGGAAATGGCGTGGGCCTTTTCTGGATCTGTTTTCTTTGCGCGGCCGTCATTGTGGCGGCCGCTGTTCTGACCATATGGGGCGCAGATGGCCTTCTTTCGGGTTTATCCGGCAATGAGGCCAAAGAGACGGCAGCCCTTGCAGAAAGTACCGATGGAGGGGCCGGGGAAACGGCCGTAAGCCTTCCGGAGGAAGAGGCAGATAAAGAAGCGGAGATTGTGATACGGAATGAGGACGGCAAGGAAACGGCAGCAGCCCCAGAACCGGAGAACGGAGAGGCGGCTTCCGCAGATAGGGAGGCAGGAAACGGGCAGGAGGCGGTTACACTGGCTTTTGCGGGAGATGTGTACCTGTCAGATCATGTGTTAAATGCCTATGAGAACGGCGGCATCGGCGGTGTGCTGGGAGAAAGTCTTCGTCAGGCGGCAGAGGAGGCGGATCTTTTTATGGTTAATCAGGAGTTTCCCTTCAGTACAAGGGGGACACCTGCGCCGGATAAGCAGTATACATTCCGCCTTCCGCCGGAGCGGGTTTCCATTTTCCATGAGATGGGGATCGATCTGGTGACGTTGGCGAATAATCACGCGCTGGACTACGGTACAGAAGCTCTCCTTGATACCTGCAGTACCCTGGAGGGGGCGGGAATTCCTTACGTGGGAGCCGGTGAAAATCTGGACCGGGCAAAGGCCATGTACACAGCAGAGATTAAGGGCAGGACCATAGGATTTCTCGGGGCCACACGGGTGATTCCCACGGCAGACTGGGCAGCATCTGCTTCCCGTCCGGGAATGCTCAGCACGTATGACCCTGGGATTCTTCTGGAAGAGATTCGAAAGGGACGCGAAAACTGTGATTATCTGGTGGTGTACATCCACTGGGGCATTGAACGGAACGATATGCCGGAAGAATACCAGAGACAAATCGGGAAACAGTGCATCGATGCCGGTGCGGATCTGGTCATTGGAAGCCATCCCCACGTTCTTCAGGGAATCGAATATTATAACGGAAAGCCCATTGTATACAGCCTGGGAAACTATGTGTTTGGAAGCAGCATTCCGCGGACCGTCCTTCTGAATGTGCAGTGGGAGGGGGAAAATACGTCTCTTTCGGTGATTCCGGCCACTTCCGGAGCCGGATACACCAGAGAAATCACGGAGGAAGGCGCAAGACAGGAAGTGTTTTCTTATCTGGAATCCATTTCTTTCGGCGCACAGGTAGATGAAAATGGAGCGATTTCCCCGAAGACGGAGGAGACGCCCCAGTCCTGAGCCGCCAGCTGTTCATACACGGAAAAATGAAGAACACCATATACAGAAGAAATCATGCTGTGATATAATTGATTATAATCGAAACGGGTTTTTGAAAGATGGTTTTCGAAGGAAGGGAGACGGAAACAGATGAAAGATAACACCTGGGTGACTTATGAAGACAGCGATGCAGCGGCCCGCAAGCGGGTGGAGGCAGGGCAGATTCTGGTGACAATGTCCTTGCATCGGCTGGAAGAAAGAACCTATAATCTGGTAATTGAAGCCGGCATCGAGTCGGTTTCTATAACGCTTCACAGCAACAGTCTGGAAAGCGCTTTTTCGGAGGCAGACCAGTTTGCCAGGGACTATTTTCTGGATCGGGCCAGACTGCTGGAGGAGATTGCAGAACGGATTTAATATGAAAAAATGGCGGGCACGCAGCGTGTCCGCCATTTTTTTTATGCACTTTTAGGTTTTGAAATCGGCGCCAGAATCTTTTTGATATTAATCAGGAACAGAGTCAGCGTTGTAATGATGGACAGGATATCGGATATAGGCTCCGCGATGAAAAGTCCGTTTGTTCCCAGATTTCCGATAGTCGGCAGAATCAGTGCCAGGGGGATTAACAGGATTACCTTTCTGAGCAGAGCCAGGAACATAGAGATCTTGGCTTGTCCCAGCGCAATGAAAGTCTGCTGGCAGGCGCATTGGATGCCGAAGAACAGGAAGCCGATGGTGTAAATACGGATTCCGTAGGATCCGATACGGATAATTTCCGGATCATTGGAAAACATGGAGATAAAGGGTCGGGGGAACAGAAGGATGATGCCGGTTGCACAGAAGGAAAATGCCAGGGAGGCAATTGCCATAAGCCGGAAAGCCTTCTTTACACGCTCAGGATTTCCTGCACCGAAATTGTAGCTGATGATGGGAGTGGCGCCCTGGGCCAGTCCCTGCATGGGCAGGAAAAGCATCTGAGATACAGAGAACAGGATGGTCATGGCTCCCACATAATAGTCATTTCCATAGCGCTGCATGCCGGTGTTAAAGGTCAGCTGTACCAGACATTCGGTAGCCTGCATGATAAAGGGGGAAAGTCCAAGCGCAAGCACCGGCTTCAGCATATTCCAGTCCAGACGGAGATTGGACAGCTGGAGGCGCAGTATGGACTTTTTGCTGCATAGGAAAAGGAAAACCCAGAGAGCAGACACGGTCTGGCTGATAATGGTAGCCCAGGCGGCACCCTTTACCCCCATGTTAAAGCCGTAGATAAAAACAGGATCCAGGATGATATTCAGGACTGCACCGATAAGAACGGTTATCATGCTGGTTTTAGCAAATCCCTGGCAGGAAATAAACTGATTCAGACCCAGGGACACCTGTACCGAGAGGGTTCCCAGCAGATAAATCTTCAGATAATCATCGGCGTAGGGGAGAGTCGCTTCGCTGGCGCCGAACATCATCAGCACCGGCTTGCGGATTACCCAGAATACGGCAAAAAGCACCGCCGCCAGAACGATCAGGAATGCGGTGGATGTACCCAGGATCCGGTTGGCTTTCTTGTAGTCCTGCTGTCCCATGGCAATACTGGCCTGAGGAGCGCCGCCCTGTCCCACTAAAGCAGCAAAGGCAGAGATCAAAAGGATAATGGGAAAGGAAACGCCTAATCCGGCCAGGGCTATGGAACCAGTTTCCGGAATCCGGCCCACGTAGATCCGGTCTACCATGTTATAAAGCAGATTGACGATCTGAGCAAGGACGGTGGGAACTGCCAGCTGCAGCATCAGGCGGCCCAAAGGCGCGTTGGCCAGGCGGCTGGCGTCCTGGGGCTGAGAATTGTTTGACATAAAAAGACCTCTTTTCTAAAAATATTTTGTGAGGAAAATGGATCAGAGTGCAGAAGGATCCGGATATTTTTCTGTTTCGCAGAGGGAGCGGCCGGAAGATGCGCCGGTGGTACCGATCATTTTTCGGATAAGCGGTTCTGCGTCTGCCAGTGTCTTTTGAAGCTGCTGTATTTCCGGATCTGTCAGATCGGAAAAGGACTGCAGCGTGGTCTGGAGCATATCATTTTTCAGCCGCTCTAAAAGTTCTTTGCCTTCTGCGGTTATGGAAATATTCACCAGACGCCGGTTGGCTTTATCGTGAAGACGTTCCACCAGCTGTTTCTCTTCCAGATCATTTACCAGTTTGGTCAGCTGCTGCTTTGTGATTTTCAGATCTTCTGCCAGTTCCGACATGGTCATGGAGGGCCTGTCAAGGGGCAGGCGGTTCAGATCGATCAGAGTCTGAAAAGCCAGGGAATGGGCGCGGATCTGATTTTCATGACGATACATGTTTTTTGTCATGGTATAAAACAGAATGGTGAAGTTTAGGAATGCTTTGCCGGCCAGCTGTTTTTTTTCTTCGTCCATGAAATGCCTCCTTCCTTGTATTGTCCTATTCTTTTTATCATATTTTATAAACAATGTCAATATTTATTAAAAGTAAATAAATATTTACAATTGGTTATTGACAAAAGAATGACGCTGTATTATTCTACAAGTGATCTGATGAAAGGAGAGCAAAATATGGGAGTGAAAAACACAGATGACAATAGGAATACAAAAAAACCATTTGTGTATTATTATTTGATCGTGCTGCTTGTGGTATTCCTGCTGAATGCATTCCTGTTTCCGTCCATGATGGAGCGGACGGTAATGGAGGTAGGATATAACCAGTTCCTGGATCTGGTGGACCAGGGAGCAGTGGATGTGGTATACCGGGATGACACGGAGCTGATGTTTACTTTAAAGGAAGAATTCCGGCAGGAGTGGGGTGTAACTGCTTATAAGACCGGACTCTGGCCGGATCCGGATCTGACACAGCGGCTTAGGGATGCAGATGTTGAGTTTTCAAAAGAAATCCCGACCCAGGCATCTCCGCTGGTCAGCTTCCTGGTTCAGTGGATCATGCCGATTCTGATGTTTGTGATTCTGGGCCAGATTCTGGGGCGGATGATGCAGAAACGGATGGGAGGAATGGGCGGTCCTGCCATGTCCTTTGGAAAGTCCAATGCCAAGATTTATGCGGAAACAGAGACCGGAAAGACCTTTGCTGATGTAGCGGGCCAGGAGGAAGCCAAGGAGGCTCTTCAGGAAATCGTGGATTTCCTCCACAATCCCCAGAAATACGCGGAAATCGGCGCCACACTGCCCAAGGGTGCCCTTTTAGTAGGACCTCCCGGAACCGGCAAGACGCTTCTGGCCAGGGCAGTAGCCGGAGAGGCTCATGTTCCCTTTTTCTCCATCTCCGGCTCTGAATTTGTAGAGATGTTCGTAGGTATGGGTGCAGCCAAGGTCCGGGATCTGTTTAAGCAGGCCAATGAAAAGGCGCCCTGTATCGTATTTATCGATGAGATCGACACCATCGGAAAGAAGCGTGACGGCGGCGGAATCAGCGGAAACGATGAGCGGGAGCAGACGCTGAATCAGCTTCTGACAGAGATGGATGGTTTTGACGGAAAGAAAGGCGTTGTGATCCTGGCGGCCACAAACCGGCCGGAGTCACTGGATCAGGCCCTTCTGCGTCCCGGACGTTTTGACCGGCGGATTCCGGTGGAACTGCCTGACCTGAAAGGAAGGGAAGCGATTCTTCGGGTCCATGGAAAAAGTGTAAAACTGGACAGCACCGTAGATTTTAATGCCATCGCACGGGCTACTTCCGGTGCCAGCGGCGCAGAACTGGCCAATATCGTTAACGAAGCAGCACTGCGGGCCGTGCGCATGGGCCGCAGCGTGGTAAGCCAGTCTGATCTGGAAGAAAGTGTGGAGGTGGTAATCGCCGGCTATCAGAGAAAAGATGCGGCTGTTTCAGAAAATGAAAAGCGGATTGTGGCTTATCATGAGATCGGCCATGCCCTGGTGGCAGCCTGCCAAAGCAACTCTGCGCCGGTACACAAGATCACCATCATTCCTAGAACCTCCGGCGCCCTGGGCTACACCATGCAGGTGGAGCAGGGAGAGCGGTTCCTGATGAGCAAGGAAGAGGCGCTGAACAAGATCGCCACCCTTACCGGAGGCCGTGCGGCAGAGGAGTTTATTTTTAATTCCATTACCACCGGCGCATCCAATGACATTGAGCAGGCCACCAAGCTGGCACGGGCCATGGTAACACGTTATGGAATGAGCAAACAGTTTGGCATGGTGGCTCTGGAAACGGTGTCCAATCAGTATCTGGGCGGAGACACTTCTATGGTGTGTGCTCCGGAGACGGCCAAAGCCGTAGATGACGAAGTGATCGAAATCGTAAAGCAGCAGTATGCCAAGGCTATGGATATCCTTCGGAACCATGCAGCCAAATTAAATGAGCTTTCCGCTTATCTTCTGGAGCGGGAGACTATCAGCGGGGAAGAATTTATGGAAATACTGAACCGGTAGAGAAGGTTTGATTTTGCCGGAAGGGTCTGGAAAGGCAAAAAGATCAGGCCGGGCAAAGCAGCGGGAAATGACTGCTTCTGCCCGGCTTTTCTTTTGCCTGCTTTCACAAGGACCATCATGAGCCGGCAGCTGAAAACAGACGCAAACAAAACATTTGTTCGAAACATCTTGAACATAGAAAGTGCCTGTGCTATACTGGATATGCAAAAAACGGCTCAAAACAGTGAGGTACGCAAAAAATGGCGAAACAGTATATAAAAATTCGCGGTGCGAATGAACACAATCTGAAAAATCTCTCTGTGGACATTCCCAGAGATGAACTTGTGGTGCTTACCGGGCTCTCCGGCTCCGGCAAATCTTCCCTGGCCTTTGATACAATCTACGCAGAAGGACAGCGCAGATACATGGAGTCTCTTTCCTCCTACGCCAGACAGTTCCTGGGGCAGATGGAGAAGCCGGATGTGGAAAGCATCGAGGGGCTGTCTCCGGCGATTTCCATTGATCAGAAGTCCACGAACCGGAATCCCAGATCTACCGTGGGAACTGTGACGGAAATCTATGATTACATGCGTCTTCTGTATGCGCGTGTGGGAATTCCCCACTGCCCCAAGTGCGGGAAGGAGATCCGGAAACAGACGGTAGACCAGATGGTGGATCAGATCCTGGCGCTGCCTGAGCGGACCAAGATCCAGCTGCTGGCTCCGGTTGTCCGGGGCCGGAAGGGCGAACATGTCAAGATCCTGGATCAGGCGCGGCGCAGCGGATACGTCCGTGTTCGGATCGACGGGAATCTTTATGAGCTTTCCGAGGAGATCCGCCTGGAGAAGAATATCAAGCATAATATCGAGATCGTGGTGGACCGGCTGATTGTGCGGCCCGGCATTGAAAAGCGTCTTACGGATTCCATAGAGAGTGTGCTGGCCCTGTCCGGCGGCCTCCTGCTGGTGGATACAGGAGAGGAGGAGCCCATGCGGTTTTCCCAGAGTTTTTCCTGTCCGGACTGCGGCATCAGTGTGGAAGAAGTGGAACCCAGAAGCTTTTCTTTTAATAATCCATTTGGTGCCTGCCCGGAATGTTTTGGCTTAGGCTATAAGATGGAATTTGACGAGGATCTGATTATCCCGGACAAGTCCTTAAGCATTAACCAGGGGGCTATTGCTGTCCTGGGCTGGCAGTCCTGTACCGATAAAGGAAGCTTTACCAGAGCAATTCTGGAGGCGCTGGCAGCGGAATATCATTTCAGCCTGGATACGCCCTTTGAGGATTACCCAAAGGAGATCCACGATGTTCTGATTCACGGAACCGGCGGGAAATCCATGAAGGTCCGTTACAAAGGGCAGAGGGGCGAAGGCGTGTACGATGTGGCTTTCGAGGGCCTCATTGAAAACGTGAACCGCCGATACCGGGAGACCTATTCGGAAACATCCAAGGCAGAGTACGAAAGCTTTATGCGCATTACGCCCTGTCCGGTCTGCCACGGACAGCGGCTGAAAAAGGAATCCCTGGCAGTGACAGTGGGCGGCATGAATATTTATCAGGCCACAAATATGTCCATCGTAAAATTCCGGGAATTTATGGACAGCCTGACCTTGACTCCCATGCAGGAGGCCATCGGCGGCCCTATCCTGAAGGAAATCCGGGCCAGGATCAGCTTCCTGATCGATGTGGGACTGGATTATTTATCCTTATCCCGGGCTACAGGGACCTTGTCCGGAGGCGAAGCCCAGCGGATCCGTCTGGCTACGCAGATCGGTTCCGGCCTGGTGGGCGTGGCCTACATCCTGGATGAGCCTAGTATCGGCCTTCACCAGCGGGATAATGACAAGCTTTTAAAAACCCTTCTCCACCTGCGTGACCTGGGAAACAGCGTTCTGGTGGTGGAACACGATGAAGATACCATGCGGGCGGCAGACTGCATTATCGATATCGGTCCGGGAGCAGGTGCCCACGGCGGCCAGGTGGTGGCAGTGGGAACGGCACAGGAGATCATGGACTGTCCGGAATCCATTACCGGCGCATATTTAAGCGGCCGGATCCGCATCCCGGTGCCTTCGGAGCGCAAGAAACCCACCGGATGGCTTAAGGTAAAAGGCGCCGCGGAAAATAACCTAAAGAAGATCAACGTAGATATCCCCCTTGGTGTCATGACCTGCGTCACCGGCGTATCCGGCTCCGGAAAGAGTTCTCTGGTCAATGAAATCCTTTATAAGCATCTGGCCAGGAAGCTGAACCGGGCCAGGACCATTCCCGGGAAATTCACTGGCATGGAAGGTCTGGAGCAGCTGGACAAGATCATTGCCATAGACCAGTCGCCCATCGGCCGCACGCCCAGATCCAATCCTGCCACATACACCGGCGTTTTCGATCTGATCCGTGACCTTTTTGCGGCAACTACCGATGCAAAGACCAGAGGCTATTCCAAGGGCAGGTTCAGCTTTAACGTAAAAGGCGGACGATGCGAAGCCTGCAGCGGCGACGGCATTATCAAGATCGAAATGCATTTTCTGCCGGATGTGTACGTCCCCTGTGAGGTCTGCGGCGGAAAACGGTACAATCGGGAGACGCTGGAGGTTAAATATAAAGGAAAGAGCATTTTCGATGTGCTGGATATGACCGTGGAAGAAGCCTTAAAGTTCTTTGAGAATGTGCCTGCCGTGGCCAGAAAGATCCAGACCCTTTACGATGTGGGACTTTCCTATGTAAAATTAGGACAGCCCTCCACAGAACTGTCCGGCGGTGAAGCACAGCGGATCAAACTGGCGGCAGAACTCAGCAAGCGCAGCACGGGAAAGACCATTTATATTCTGGACGAGCCTACTACCGGCCTGCATTTTGCCGATGTGCATAAACTGATCGATATTCTCCACCGTCTGGCAGCCGGCGGAAATACGGTGGTTGTCATCGAGCACAACCTGGATGTGATCAAGACTGCCGATTACATCATCGATATGGGACCTGAGGGCGGCGACCGGGGCGGCACGGTGATTGCCAAAGGAACCCCGGAGGAAGTAGCCCGGTGTCCCCAGTCTTATACAGGCCAGTATGTGAAGCGGTATCTGGAGATGCCGGAGGAGAGCCGGGCATAAGGATTGATGCCCCAAAAAGAAAAAAGTGGTATTTTGTCAAAAATGCTTGCTATTTGCGGGGAGTTTCGTTATAATGATGCTATACGAAAGAAAAAGAGAGATTGTGCTGCAAGGTGCAATCTCTCTGACTTTCAGAAGAGAAAGACCGGCCGGAACCTTTTCAGATATACATAAGGTATTCCTCCAGCCAAGCCGGACCGGATCCGGAATACAAAAGACTGCAGAAGATACGAAGGATGGTCCTTTCCCGGAACACAAAAGAGAAAGCAGACAGACTGAAAGCAGACATTTCTACAAAAGATAAAACAATCACGGCGCAGTTGGAGAAAGGGAAAAGCCTTTTCCGAAAACATGAGACCAGTCTGCATAAGGTACAGAAGAAACTGCAGCCCGGAGTATCGGGCGTCAGAAAATCAGAAAATCACGTAAGACAAAAGCGGCGGCTGTGCCAGGGCGGACACCGGCAGCAGCCTGCAGCGAAAGAACCAAAGAAAAAGGCCGGTTTCATTACGAACCGGCTCAATTTTTGAAGGGACAGCAGAAGAGGAGATCTTTCCTCTTCTGCCCCTTCGTCTATAAGAAAAGGAGTTTACCATGAACAGAGAGATGATTATTGTCCTGGACTTCGGCGGCCAGTATAACCAGCTGATTGCCCGCCGTGTCCGCGAATGCAATGTCTACTGCGAAGTGCACCCCTACACCATGCCGCTGGAAACCATTAAAGAGATGAACCCCAAGGGCATTATCTTTACCGGAGGACCAAACAGCGTATACCTGGAGGAATCGCCGCACATTGATAAGGCGATTTTCGATATGGGTATTCCGATTCTGGGAATCTGCTACGGTTCCCAGCTGATGGCATATGAGCTGGGCGGTCAGGTAGCTACAGCTCCGGTCAGCGAATACGGAAAGACGGAGGTAGAGGTGGATCAGACCTCTGTTCTGTTTAAGAATGTTTCCTCCACTACAGTATGCTGGATGAGCCACACCGATTACATCGCACAGGCACCGGAAGGCTTCCGGGCTACTGCCCATACGCCGGTATGCCCCATTGCCGCCATGGAATGTCCGGAGCGGAAACTGTATGCAACCCAGTTCCATCCCGAGGTAATGCACACGGCAGAAGGCATGAAGATGCTTCATGATTTTGTGTACGATGTATGCGGCTGCAGCGGCGACTGGAAGATGGATTCCTTTGTGACAACCACGGTGCAGGCTCTCCGGGAGAAGATCGGTGACGGCAAGGTGCTGTGTGCCCTTTCCGGCGGCGTGGATTCTTCCGTGGCAGCAGTCCTTTTATCCAAGGCAGTAGGCAAGCAGCTGACCTGCGTATTTGTGGATCACGGCCTTCTCCGGAAAAACGAAGGTGATGAGGTGGAAGCGGTATTCGGTCCCGAAGGTCCTTATGAGCTGAACTTCATCCGTGTAAACGCGCAGGAGCGCTTCTATGAGAAGCTGGCCGGCGTGGAAGAGCCGGAGCAGAAGCGCAAGATCATCGGCGAAGAGTTCATCCGCGTTTTCGAGGAAGAAGCAAAGAAGATCGGCGCTGTGGATTTCCTGGTACAGGGAACCATCTATCCTGATGTGATCGAATCCGGTCTGGGCAAATCTGCTGTGATCAAGTCCCACCACAACGTAGGCGGTCTCCCCGATTACGTTGATTTCAAGGAGATCGTAGAGCCCCTGCGCCTCCTCTTTAAGGATGAGGTCCGCAAGGTGGGCCTGGAACTGGGTATTCCTGAATACCTGGTATTCCGTCAGCCATTCCCCGGCCCCGGCCTGGGAATCCGCATCATCGGCGAAGTAACCGCTGAGAAAGTGCGCATCGTGCAGGATGCCGATGCCATCTACCGGGAAGAGATCGCCAAGGCCGGCGTGGACAAGCGCCTGGGCCAGTATTTCGCTGCCCTGACCAACATGCGGTCTGTCGGCGTTATGGGCGATTTCCGCACCTACGATTACGCGGTTGCCCTGCGGGCGGTGGAGACCTCCGACTTTATGACTGCTGAAGCCGCGGAAATTCCGTGGGAAGTGCTGCAGAAGGTAATGAACCGGATTGTGAATGAGGTGAAGGGAGTTAATCGGGTAATGTACGATCTGACTTCTAAGCCGCCGGGGACGATTGAATTTGAATAGCGGACAAAAATGCGAAAAAGCCCGTAAATAAAGGCTTTGCGGGACTTCTGAATTGCCCGGTGGAGTGCAAATGGAGTTAAAATTTATTTTTTTCTCTTGCTTTTATTCCGGACAATGACGAGATT
>DVKS01000030.1 GCA_018715905.1 Candidatus Caccovicinus merdipullorum
ATCTGATCCCACAGAATATCTACAATCTGACGGACCGTACACCGGGAAAACAGGTCCTGGGCCACGCAGCAGCGGACTATCTGTGCCAGAGCGGCGGTTTGCTCAGTGTGGATAAGCTGTTCCACAAAACGCAGGTCTACTTCCTCCCGTCCTACCTGCAGCGTGTCCTTGTGAACCTTCGTCTTGATCCGTTCGCCGCGTCCGCGTCCCTCTTCCCTTGAAGAGCTTCCGCGCCGCGTCTGCCCATCGGCTGTTCTGGCGCTCTGGAACGAATCCTGGGAAAGGCTTTGGGAAGCGTTGGAGGAATTTTCCTGTGCTGCGGAAACTGCAGCTTTCAAGCCGGCCGGAAGGAGCTTTCTGTCCATAGAGGGAAGGTGAAATTCCGGCACATGGGCAGCGGGATCTCCTCCGAACCGGGCGCAGGCTTTGCGGACTTTTTCCGTGATATCAAAGGGGCGGTAGCAGTCCATCTGGATGACCGTGTCTGCAATGTAAAAATATGCACCGGAACTTCCGGCTACCATTACCGTGGAGATGCCTGCCTCCTGAAAAAGGCTTCCGGCCCGCTCGATAAAGGGGGTGATGGGCTCCTTGTCCCGGCTGATCACCTGCTGCATCAGCTCGTCCCGTACCATGAAATTCGTGGCGGAGGTGTCCTCATCGATCAGGAATACCCGGCTCCCCGACTCCCAGCCCTCGATTACGGCTGCCGCCTGAGAGGTGCTTCCGCTGGCATCCGGCGTGGAAAATCTCCGGGTGTCTTTTTTATTGGGAAGGTCATTGATAAACATGGAAATATCCACGTTGTTAATGCTGCGGCCGTCTTCGGCACGAAGCTTGAGGGCGGTGTCATCGGTGATCACATACTCCCGGCCGTCGCCGGCAATGTGATTGTAGACGCCCAGTTCCAGGGCCTTTAACAGAGTGGATTTTCCGTGGTATCCGCCGCCTACGATCAAGGTAATGCCGCGGCGGATGCCCATGCCGGTTAATTTGCCCTTGTGAGGCAGATCAAGGGTTACCTGCAGGCTTTCCGGTGAGCGGAAGGGAACACAGGATTTCATAGGGCGGCTGGAAATGCCGCTTTCTCTGGCCAGAACAGCGCCGTCTGCCACGAAGGATACCAGATTCAGACGGTTTAATTCCTGGCGGATAAAGTGCTGGTCTTCGGCCAGATCGGAAACGGCCTGGAGCCGTTTTTTATTCTGCGGACTGGCAAAAAGCACGTTCCGGACACAGCGGGGCAGGAAATCGAAAAGGATGCGGATCAGTTCACCGGAATGAATGGTCCTCCCAAAGGCAGGAAAACCGATCTGGAAGCGGATTGCGATGCCGTTTTTGCCGCATTCGCAGGCTGTGCGGGAGAGGATTTCCGGTCCCGGCGTACTGATGGCCATGAGCCCGCTTTTTCCGGAGCCTTTGGCTTTAAAGTTAAACTGAGCGATCTCCCGGCCAAACTGCCGCACCAGATCGTCCTCAAATGCAGTCTTTTTCCAGGGCTGGTCAAAGAAGGCAGCCGGAAACCCGGCTTTTGCGTGAGAGACCTGGACGCTTACCTTGGAGGGAGCGGCGAAAGGATCTCCCTGGACATGGTCAATGGATAACGTATAATTCCCAAAGTCGTAAGCGCCCTGGGCAGATTTATAGGCCGGATAGCTTTTTCGGTCGATGGACTCCAAAAGCCGGCGAAGGTCTTCCGATGATTTCATTGCGGTGTAAAGCTCCTTTCAAAAATCAGACAACAATCAGACGGCAGGATCAAAAGGGGCCGGCAAAGACGCTGTCAAAACAGCAGATCCGCAATAATGCCTGCCGCATCTTCGATGCAGCCATCGCAGCTGCGGATCACTTTTCCGGTTTCGATTCCCTTTAAATCCTTGCAGACCACGGTGCCGTGCATCTGCAGGAAGGTACTGAGGCAGGCTTTTGCATCTTTATAGGAGACTGCCTTGGAATCCGGTTTTTCCAGGCGGACGGTGCTGTTTTTCAGACCGGAGAGAAGGGCGGCGGCAGAAATGGCGCCGCAGGTACCCTCCATGCATCCCATTCCCAGGCCGAGCCCTTCTGCTGCAGCAAATACGGTTTCTTCCGGGGTATTTACCATATCACAGAAGGAACAGGCTACGGACTGGGCACAGTTATAGCCTTTTTTGTGATAGTCAAGGGCTTTCTTTATCCGGATTTCTTTTTCTTTATCATTCATAATTCGTGCACTCCTTATATTTCGGTAAGGGCCGGGGATTTCCTTAAAAAGAATGCCGGCCATTCCTTATCTTACCATATTTTCGGAGTGTTTTGTAGGTCTTTTGTGAAATGGGCCAAACAGGCGGCGCATGAGAAGGTGGATGCAAAACGCACCCAGACAGGATGACAGAAGATAGGCAATATGCCCCCATACATTCCCAAGAGACAGAGAGATCCGGGAAAAGACCGGCTGCTCTGATGGAAAGAAGCAGTTAATGTAAAACATATCGGCGTAGCTTTCCGGATAGACGGTAAGCTGAACGGCCGTGTTGATGCAGGTGGCAGCCAGACAGCAGAAAAAATAAAGAGGAAGACAGCGGGCAAATCCCGTTTCTCCAAAGTCTGAGAGTCCTCTCCGCCCGCAGTAGACGCCGATGAAGATCAGGAGAAAATGCCAGAAAAAACCATGGAGGGTTAAAGTCCAGTAAGGATAGAGGAAACCTTCCGGAAAGGCCAGGGCCATAAAGCCGCCTAAGAGGCCGAAATCCTGCAGAAAGGTGGCCAGAATGGGGGCTGCGGCGCCGGAACCTCTGGTGTTAAAAACGCCGTGTTTCCCGGAAGAAGTATGGGGCCTGGCCAGAAAGGGATAGGCCAGACACAGATACATGGGAATGCTGCAGAGCTGGAAGGGAAAATACCACCAGTTGTAGCATCGGCCATTAACCACAAAATAAAGAAATCCCTGTTTGTAAAGCTCGGAAAAGGCCAGCAGAAGGCCGCAGGAAAAAAGAACATTTTCCGGGCGCAGATTTTTTCTGCCTGCCAGGAACACCGCAGCCAAAACGGCACAGGCGATGCCGGCCAGAGAAAGCAGAAGATGAAATGCAGAGCCGGGAGCCTGCATTTCCATGGGCCAGGCAGTCTGACCGAACAGATAGGCGATCCGATCAATCATATATTACCTCCGCATACAGGATTCGGCCCGCCGGCGGATCAGATCCTTCCGGTGGCCGAGAGAAAATAAAGCAAAAAAAGAATCAGGGAAACGGCGATAAAAATGGTGCCGGCCGCCCTGGTTAAAATCCGGCTGATAAATCCGTAGGAACTGCACAAGTCAAAGCAAAGCCCCCATTTCAGCGGATAGAGAAGGCGTACTTTCTTGCGGTTTAAAAGATCCGCCGCAATGTGGGACAGCATCCCTACGGAAAATCCGGGCATCAGCGCCGGATACATGTAAAATACCACTCCGCTTAAAAGCAGCCAGCAGGGAATGGAATGCATAAAGGACCGGTGGGGCCGGCTTTTTCCAAAGGTACAGACGGCCAGCAGGATGAGAAAGCCGGAGAAGAGCCGAAACCAGCTGCTTTCCCGGCTGAAATGTCCCAGTATGCCCAGATGGAAGCGGAATTCCAGGAAGCATACCGCCGCCGCTGCCAGCACCGTAAGGGCGCTGATCTGGTTCAGTTTTTCGTGAGAATTGGATGTGCTTACGTCCACATCGCAGATTACGGAGCCCACGGCTGCTGCCGCCGTGCTGACCACCCACTCTCTGGGGGAGGCGGGATGGAGAAGGCATACGGCTGCCGCCGTGCCGATTGCAAGATGCGTTTTTCCAGTCATAAGATAAGTCCTCTCGTCTGTCATTTTTCAGGTTCCCCCATTTTAACACATTTTCTGCATAAAATCCACCGCTGTACAGACCGTCTGAAGCCGGGCTGCCCATAAAAGAATTTCTTTATGCCCATAACTGCCGTGCCAGGGATGTGGTCCGGAGACTTGGCTTTGATTTAACCTGGGAGGAATCCCATGGCGGTCATTTGTGGGAATGCTGGGATGAGATGGTTCAGAGGGTTCTGGCGTGGCTGCCATTGAAGGAGAGGAAAACCGATCAGGAAAACAGGGATTAAAGCACTTCCCGTATTGGATTGGCTCCGGAAAAGGGAAGGGCTGATTTTATCAGACATTCCTTAGAGCATGCCGAAAAAACTTGGCCGTTCCTCTTGATTATTTCAGGAAATACTATATAATGAATAGGACTGGAAGTAAATTTATAAACACAGGATGCATAAATTTGCATTCTGAGAGGAGGAGAACATTATGAAGAAAAGATTTTTAACGGCAGCGGCAGCAGCCCTGTGTGCAGTTTCTCTGGCAGCATGCGGCGGGTCTTCTACGGCGACCACTGCAGCGGAGACGCAGACTTCCGAAGCAGCAGATACCACAGCAGCAGAGGCGGATGCCGCCGAAGAAGAGACTGCAGCGGAAGCAGAAGAAACCGAAGAAGGCGGTACGCTGATTATGGCTACCAATGCGGAATTCCCGCCTTACGAGTACCATGACAGCAGCCAGACCGGCCCTGACGGCAGCGATATCGTGGGAATTGACGCAGAGATTGCCGGCGCCATCGCAGAGAAGCTGGGCAAAGATCTGGTTATCGAGGATATTGCCTTTGATTCCCTGATTCCGGAGCTGCAGTCCGGCAAGGCAGATTTTGTAGCTGCCGGCATGACTGTGACAGAGGACCGTCTGGTTAACGTAGATTTCTCTGACACCTACGCAACCGCTGTGCAGTCCATTATCGTAACCAGTGACAGCGAAATTGCAGGCCCGGATGATCTGGCGGGAAAGAAGATCGGCGTACAGCAGGGAACTACCGGCGATCTTTACGCTACCGATGATTTCGGTGATGAAAACATTGACCGCTATCCCAAGGGCGTGGATGCTGTTCAGGCTCTGGTACAGGGAAAAGTGGATGCAGTGATCATTGATAATGAACCGGCAAAGGTATTTGTAGGCGATAACGAAGGCTTAAAACTCCTGGATACTGCATATGCAGAAGAGGAATATGCCATCGCAGTAAAGAAGGGAAATACGGAACTGCTGGAGCAGATCAATACTGTTATCCAGGAATTAAAGGATTCCGGTGAGATGGATTCGATCATCGGAAAGTACATCACCGCTGAATAATCCGCCGAGGCGGATGAGCTGCTGCCGCAAGGGAAATTATCTTTCGGATTTCCATATTGCGGCAGCGTCTTTTACAGGACAGGATAGCAGAAAGCTTTGCGGATGCAGGAGGCAGAGCGGCATAACAGGCGCCTGTTCTGTAAAAAACGCTGCCCTGCAGCGGCGGGAATGGATAAGGAAAGGCAGGAACGGGTACATATGAGAGAAGCGATTTATAATAATTTTATCAAAGATGAGCGCTGGCGTTACCTTACCGATGGACTGCAGGTTACTCTGGAGGTGACCTTCTTTTCGGTTCTGATTGGAATTGTCATTGGTTTTCTGGTTGCGGTAGTCCGCTCTACGTATGATAAGACGGGAAAGCTTAAACTGCTGAATGCCATATGTAAGGTATATCTGACGGTCATCCGCGGTACGCCTGTACTGGTGCAGCTTATGATTATTTATTTTGTAGTCTTTGGTTCGGTGAATATCAGCAAAGTAATCGTGGCGGTGATTTCCTTCGGAATTAATTCCGGCGCATACGTGGCTGAGATTTTCCGAAGCGGCATCATGTCCATCGACCAGGGACAGTTTGAGGCGGGACGAAGCCTGGGATTTAATTATGTGCAGACCATGTGGTATATTATCATGCCCCAGGCATTGAAAAATGTGCTCCCGGCACTTGGAAATGAATTTATCTCCCTGCTTAAGGAAACATCCGTAGGAAGTTATATTGCCCTTCAGGATCTGACGAAGGGCGGAGATATCATCCGAAGCAGGACGTATGATGCATTTACGCCGCTGATTGCCGTGGCGCTGATTTATCTGGCGCTGGTGATGCTGTTCAGCTGGCTGATTCAGTTACTGGAGAGGAGGCTTCGCCAAAGTGAGCGTTAATACATTAGAACCCCTGATTCGGGTGGAGAACCTGGGAAAGCATTTTGGAGATATAAAGGTCCTGGAAGGGATCAATGTGGATATCTACAAGGGCGATGTGGTATTTGTGGTGGGACCTTCCGGTTCCGGAAAGAGTACGTTTTTGCGCTGCTTAAACCGGCTGGAGGAGCCTACGGAAGGGCATATTTATTTTGAAGGAACCGATATTACGGGACCGAAAGTAGATATTGATAAACATCGTCAGAAAATGGGCATGGTATTTCAGCAGTTTAATCTGTTCCCCCATATGGATATTATGAAGAATCTGACACTGGCGCCCATGAAGCTGCAGAATAAAAGTCAGCAGGAAGCAGAAGCGCAGGCTATGGAGCTTTTGGAGCGAGTAGGACTGGCAGACCGGGCACATGCCTATCCCAGCCAGCTTTCCGGAGGGCAGAAGCAGCGTATCGCCATCGTCCGTGCGCTGGCCATGAAGCCGGATGTAATGCTTTTTGACGAGCCCACATCGGCGCTGGATCCGGAGATGGTAGGCGAAGTGCTGAATGTTATGGGGGAGCTTGCAAAAGAGCATATGACCATGGTGGTAGTAACCCATGAGATGGGATTTGCCAGAGAGGTAGCTACCCGGGTGATGTTTATGGACGGCGGCAATTTTGTGGAAGAAGCCGGGCCGGAAGAGTTCTTCGGAAATCCGAAGAATGAGAGACTGAAAGCATTCTTAAGCAAAGTCTTATAATAAAACTTTACGACAAATCGGGCCGCCAAAAGGCCGCCGAAAACGGCAGTCTTTTGGTGGCTTAATTTTGTGATATTGAGATCCTGGTATCGTATAAAGTATGGTATAATTTAAAAACGGGGAGGGATAAGATGGCGTATTTTCCGCTGTTTGTGGATT
>DVKS01000031.1 GCA_018715905.1 Candidatus Caccovicinus merdipullorum
ATTAATATTTCCTCTGTCTATCTTTCAAAATACCGCTACAATTCGTTATAAAATGAAATGGTCAACGTAAATACTCCGTCCCTGTAATCCGTATTCATGACCCCTTCATATTTATCAACAATTAATTTCATGCTCGTCATACCGAATCCATGCATAGCTTTCTCTTTTTTCGAAGTTAAAAATCTTCCATTTAACATTTCTGGTTCCCTGCTGCAGGAGTTCGAAACTTTGATAAATGCCATTTCATATACATTTCGTATGGTAACTCGAATCCACTGCGACCCCGGCGACATCTTTCTGCATGCCTCGATTGCATTATCAAATGCATTTCCAACTAAAGTAATCGCTTCCCGCTCTTCAAGTTTCCATTGAATCACATCAGAAATCACTTCTACAAAAATCCCATAAATTTCCGCCCGCCTCCGCTTACATTGAATCAGAATATCCAACGCTTCTATCCCTGTCCACTTTTGGATCGGTTCTTCCGGATACAGGTCTTCCAACTCTTCCATATAATTCTTTGCTTTTTCATACTCGTTACGTTTTAAATAACTGCCGGTTACTATATAATGGTTTTTCAAATCGTGGAAAAAAACCTGTCTGTCACGATAATACTGAATAAGTGATTCGTAGTTTTCTCTCATCTGGCGGCTTCCTTCTTCCGCCATTTCCATCCTCGATTTTTCTTTTACCAAAAGCACATACTGCATAAATGAATATGCTCCTATAATTATCAAAGCCAGTAAAAGAAACCAGGTAAAAGCAGACGTAATATCCGTATTGGACAGTGTATTCTCCACCAGAAAGTAAATTAAAACAATTCCCAAAGATACCGATGCCCAAACTTTCCATGACATAAAATGTACTACAGAGAGAAAGCATCGGCTGAAAATCACATATATCAGAGCAAGTATTCCTTTTGAAAATGTTAGAAACAGTATGCGCATATAAGAAAAGGAATTTGTCAAAAATTCCGCCATCTTCTCTTCCCGAAACACAACACCAATAATGGAAATCACCAGAAAATCTATGATATATATCAATACCATACAGTCCACTGCAACTAGCAGAGTTTTCGCTATTTTTTCTCTATAGATGAAACTCACACTTACTGTATATCCTGCAATTGCTATTACGGAGGTTATTGCAGAAAATAGCTGGCATTGATTTAACGCCAAGATAATCAATGTAACGATTCCAGATGCTCCAATAATGCTTCTCCACTTAATTATTCCAGCACCTATCGCCCTTATAATTATCAATTCTACGATCACCGTCTCAACAAAAGTCGCCCCCGCTTCCGCCAACTGAAACACTATCATAAAATTTCTCCCCAATATCTGTTCAAAAATTGTTTCAGTTCCATTATCCCATTTTTGCTGGTTGTGACCGTATGTCCCTCGGTCATGCGGATCTGATTCTTGAGTATTTTCTGTACATGAAATACATTAACAATAATACCGCGGTCAAGAAAAATCATTTCTTTCGGATTTAGTTTTCGGTATACATCCTGTAAAGTAATGCGCTCCGATTCCATCTGGCCGTCAGTCAGCATAAAAACTGCATTTTTCTTATCTTTACGGATATAAATAATACTGCGCTGCGCAAGCTTGACGTATTTTCTCTGACTCCATATAACATAAATATCATTATTTTCCAGAAATTTCAGATGCCGGAACAATGCATCCAGGACTTCCGGCAGTTTCTTTTCCATTTTTTCCTTCAGAACATATCGGAACACCTGCATTCCGCAGGCTTCTACTGCATAGCTGCTGTACGATGTGAGAAAAATAATACAGGCGGTGCTGCTGTGTTTTTTTACCATCCTGGCAATCTCCAGTCCGGAATAATTTTTCATTTCAATATCCAGTATATATGCATCAAACATCTTTCCCGCTTCGATGTCCTCCGCCAGTGTAACAGCAGAAGCATATTTTTTGATCACAGCGCCAATCTCATTTGACCGACAATATTCCTGTATCTGCTCCTGCGCCATTTCTAAAAATGTCTTCTCATCATCGCAAATCGCAATCCTGTACATAAACCGCTCTCTTTCGTCTGTCCGTCCCTGAAGTCATCTTTTATCCACACACATATTATATTTTTTATCGACCGGTGTCAACCCCGACATAATTTCCTGAAACTCTCGTTCTTTCATGCCCCGATCTTCTCCTGCAGAAATTCCCCAAAAGCCTCTTTTCAAACCGGCATATCCCCCATCCTGTCCGCATAGACTTCCATAGAATCCAAGGTAAAAAGGGGAAATATCATGCGGACAATCAAGGTTCTGGGCCGTTCTCTTCTGGTCTCCTATCTCCTCAGCGCCCTGTTTCTCACTCTTCTGGCTCTGGCGCTGTTTCAGATGAAGCTGTCGCCCTCTGCCGTGTCGGGAGGCGTTTATGCAGTCTATGGCCTCAGCTGTTTTATCGGCGGCGTGCTGGCGGGAAAGGGAAGCGGCAGCCGCCGATTCTTCTGGGGACTGTGTTCCGGGCTTCTCTACTTTCTGATCCTGGCTCTCATGTCCTTCCTTCTTAACGGCAGTCTGGGCGAAGATTCCGGGCGTCTTCCTTTGATCTTAGGAATCTGTGCTGCCTGCGGAACTGTTGGGGGAATGATCAGTTAGCCTGTAAAAATCATCAGGAAAATCCCTTTTCCGGCATCTCAAAGCCAAAGGCCGGAGGGCATCCAACCGCACATACATAACACGCGGTTGGCGCCTTCCGGCCTTCCTGTCTTGTTCCGTTTATTGCTTTCCTTTTATAAGTTTGCTTCGATCACTTTCTTTTTATTGCTTTCCCGCATCTTTCCGGCTTCCCCGGTAAATCCGGATCCATTCCCATATTTCAGAGAATACCTGGGCAGACAGCATGACTGCAGAGCCGGCCAGGATACACAGATCACCCAGATTAAAGATTACTTTTTTAAGCTTTCCCACATTAAAGCTGAAGTAATCCACCACATAACCTCTCACCATCCTGTCATAAAGATTACTGAGAGCGCCTCCCAGAGTAAGGACCAAAGCCAGCTTTTCTGCCAGGAATCCTTTCCTGGGCATCAGGAATGCCAGAATGCCTCCCAGAGCAGAAATCACTACAATAGGGATCATCTTTACCAGCTCCGGCCGGCTTTTCAGAACTTCAAATGGAAAGCCGGTATTGTGGCTTTTATGCAGGATAATTTTTCCGCCGCTCCCTTCCAGTTCCTTCGGAAACGCGCTGCCGTCTCTGGCCTCAATCTCCTCTTTTATACACAGGTCCACCCCTGCAATGGTCAGGATCCACATGATAAATGCCATACTTTCCGCCTCCCTGCTCTTAAATAAAATGTAACAGTTCAGGACGGCGCATCTTCTTGCCCGGCCAGGGCCGGACAAGAAGCATCGGAGGTCCATCCGATGTGAAAACAGGTGCAAAAGCATACTTATAAGCAAGCTTAACGCCTGCTTTTGCACCTGTTTTCCCGCCGTCCTGAACAGTTACAATAAAATAATGATGAATGCCTGGCGAACATTCGAAATCCTTAATTACATTTTACCCTTTTGCCGCCCCAGCGTAAAGGGCATTTTTTTCCATTGCCTTCATATTTCCATTCTGCAGTCATATATTTTAAAAATACGATTCATCCTGAGAGGTGTCCTATGAGCAGCTGTCCCTGGAATCCGGCCCGGGAAGATGTGGCGGACTTTATCTACCGGCAGGGCACTGCCTCAAGGCAAGTGCTGGAAATGCGCGATCAGATCCTGTGCTACGATTTCGCATCCCGTGAATACGCGATAATCTATACTCCTCTGGCCGATGCCGCTCCCATCAGTCTGGAACGCTACGAATACTACTCCATCCCAAAGCTCTATACCCTTCTGGACACATCCAGCATGGAAGCCTCCGGAATCCTTCCTGTATTCCGCCAGCCTGCTCTGTCCAACAAAGGACAGGGCGTGCTTATCGGCCTCATTGATACCGGCATTGATTACCGCAATCCTTTGTTCCAAAATCCCAACGGCACCACACGGATCGCCGGGATCTGGGATCAGACCCTTCCGGAGGATCCCAACCAGCTTCCTCCCGGCGTATCCGACCCTACCGGCCAGCTGGCAGGGATATCCTATGGAACGGTATTTACACCGGCTCAGATCAATGCGGCCCTCCGCTCTGAAAATCCACTGGACCTTGTCCCTTCCACAGACACAGAGGGCCACGGGACCTTCCTGGCAGGGATCGCAGCCGGAGGAGAAACTCCATCCGGCGATTTCATCGGCGCTGCTCCCCTTGCTTCCATCGGAGTAGTAAAATTAAAGCCCGCAAAAAAATATCTGCGGGACTTTTATCTGATTCGTCAGGACGCTTTCGCTTACCAGGAAAATGATATTATGCTGGGCATCAAATACCTCCAGCTGCTTTCACAGGAAACGGCCATGCCTTTAGTCATTCTTCTGGCGCTGGGCACCAACTGGGGAAGCCACGAAGGCGCCTCCCCCCTGGGGCAGGTACTCCAGACTTCCAGCCAGTACATCGGCATCGTAAATGTTATCGCTGCAGGCAATGAAACCGGTCTTTCCCATCACCATTCTAATTTTCTTCCTGGAAACGGCCAATGGGAAGATGTGGAAATCCGCGTAGCTCCCGGCGAACGGGGCTTTACAGCAGAACTCTGGTCAGATATCACAGATCTTTATACCATCGGCTTTATCTCTCCCAGCGGTGAAACCGTCAGTCGGATCCCGCTGACTCTGGGCCGGGAATCCCGCGTCACATTCCTGTTGGAAAAAACGGTTATCACCGTTAATTATCTGCCTGCTGAAGCCGGCTCCGGCAGGCAGCTGATTTTCTTCCGCTTCCAGGATCCCTCTGCCGGCATATGGCGCATCCGGGTCTATAATACGTTTTATCTAAACGGCCAGTACCATCTCTGGCTTCCGGTGGAAAGCTTCTGTTCACCTGATACAATATTTCTCACTCCGGACCCGGATAATACCGTCACCGCACCGGCCAATGCAGGGCTTCCCCTTGCCATAGGCGCATATGACCACCGCGACGGAAGCATTTACATTCACTCCAGCCGCGGTTTTGCCTTAAACGGCCAGATCAAGCCGGACCTGGCAGCTCCTGGCGTAGATGTATACGGTCCCTCCATAGCGCCTTCCCTGTCCGAAGAAGCGGCCATGACCCGGCGCACCGGAACCTCCGTGGCAGCCGCCCACGCGGCAGGCGCCGTCGCCTCCCTTCTGTCCTGGGGACTGGTGGAGGGAAATGATCCTTCCATGAGCAGCGCTTCCATCCGCGGTTATCTGGTCCGCGGTGCAGACCGGAATCCCGCTTACCAGTATCCGAACCGGGAATTCGGCTACGGCACGCTGAATCTCTATCAGGCATTCTTAAGCCTTCGGGAGTAGTCTGCGGCTATCCACGCATTTCGATTCTCGGGCCTCCGTTTTTTTCCAGATACGGCCGGGTGATAATTACCGTGCCGATATTAGGATCCTTCGGAACCTCGTACATGATATCCAGCATAAAGTCCTCCAGGATTGCACGCAGGGCCCTGGCGCCGGTATCCTTTTTCAGGGCCTCCTTTGCGATCCAGTCAAGGGCCTGATCGTCAAATTCCAGCTTTACCTCATCGTAGGCCAGAAGCTTTTCATACTGCTTTAATATGGCATTCTTAGGTTCCATAAGGATTCGCTTCATCAGATCTTTATCCAGCCGCTGCAGCGTCACCAGCACAGGGAGCCGTCCCAGAAATTCCGGGATCATGCCGAAACGGCGCAGATCGCTGTTGGTAACCTTGTTCAGGATATTGGTGTCCTCATCATAAGCATCCTTTAAGGCTGCCCCGAATCCCATGGACGCAGTCTTTTTAAGCCGTTCCCGGATAATATCTTCCAGATCCGGGAATGCGCCGCCGCAGATGAAAAGGATATTGTCCGTATTTACCGTAGCCATTGGGGTCATGGCATTCTTCTGACCGGATCCAACCGGCACCTCCACAATACTTCCCTCCAGCAGTTTCAGCAGTTCCTGCTGTACCGACTCTCCGCTTACATCCCGGGTATTGGTCTGCTGCTTCTTAGCTATCTTATCGATCTCATCGATAAAGATAATTCCCCTTTCGGCTCTTTCCACATCGTTTCCGGCTGCTGCCAGAAGCTTGCTGACTACGCTTTCGATGTCATCTCCGATATATCCGGCCTCTGTAAGGGAGGTGGCGTCAGCGATGGCCAAAGGTACATCCAGAAGCTTTGCCAGGGTCTTTACCAGATAAGTTTTTCCGCTTCCGGTAGGCCCGATCATCAAAATATTGGACTTTTCAATAATGACATCATCTTCCGGATTCCTGCTTAAAAAAGCCCGCTTATAATGGTTATAGACAGCCACGGAAATGGCCTTTTTCGCCTGTTCCTGTCCTACCACATAGGCATCCAGCTCCCTCTTGATCTGATGAGGGGCAGGAATATCGTGAATCGTATAGTTTTTTTCTTTTTCCGTCTTTTTCTTAATCTTCTGTTTCTGGGGAATGGGATCCGGCCTGACAAACCCGCTCATATCCCCCAGATTCATGTAAGGCATTCCTGGAAACCGTGACAGGTCCATACCGCTCTGGTTCAGCGAGTCAAATGCCTTCTGCATACAATCATGGCACATATGGATTCCGCCCGGCATTTGTACCATAGGGCCGGTCTTGCTCTCCGGCCGGCGGCATATGTAACAGATTTTCTCATAACCATCCTCTTCTTT
>DVKS01000032.1 GCA_018715905.1 Candidatus Caccovicinus merdipullorum
ATTGGTTTTGTAACCGTATCCGACAGAAAAATTGTACGGATCTGACAGAAAAAATCCCGTTCGCATCCGTATAGCTGCATTTTTTATTGAGACAAATCTGAATCATACAGAAAATCCCCCTGAACTGTTACTATTTTTTTGCGGCAGTTCAGGACGGCTCATCTTTTAAAAATCATATCTTCGGATTTCGCAGTTGCCGATTCCAAACTTTGCGTATTCTTCATTGGTCATATCGAAGAAATAGGACTGCACCGCCCTGGCTACGCCGTTATGTGCCACCAAAAGGACCGTCTTCTCTCCTGCCCCCTCTTTGATCTCGTCCAGAAGATTATAAATCCTCTGGCAAAAACGGAGCATGGACTCTCCGCCGGAATAATGATCGACAAAGTGCATCTTGGCCTGCCGGAATTCCTCTCCATCTCTGGGAGTGGATTCGAAACGGCCGAAATTCTGCTCTTTTAGGCGGATCTCCTCCCGGGCCATGATTCCCGTTATCTCAGAAATGTATCTGGCCGTTTCCGCAGCGCGGCTCAAAGGAGAATACAGGATCTCGTCAATTTTTATCCCCTCTTCTTTTATCCGTTTTCCCAGTTTCTCAGCCTGACGATGGCCCAATTCCGTTAATTCGATATCAGTAACGCCGCAGATCTTGTTTTCCACATTCCAGACTGTCTGTCCATGTCTGCAAAAATAAAGGTGTGCCATACACTCCTGCCTCCTTACGCTAAAAGTCCTGCCGCCGGATAGGCGGCATGTATTCATGGATTCCAAATGCGCCGCCAGACTTTTATGGGATGGCTGGTGCATCGGCCGCCGGCGCATAATGGTTTATTCTGCTTATGTTTTTGCTTTCCGTTTTCTGATTATAGCAGATTTCATCTGCAGACGCCATACTCCGCTTATCTCCAAACCACTTTCCTTTTCCCAGCTTTGCTGTCATATATACCCGTAAAAAAGCGCGGGAATAAAACTCCCACGCTTTTTATATAATCGATCTTAAGTTTATCGGACTTCCAGAGAAAAGATATCTCCGCCGGTTCCCACCTGCAGGTAAGCGCCGGAATTTAATGTAACGGGGCTTCCCTTGGGAAGGCGTCCGCGCTGCATATCAAAGGTTCCTGCCCCGGAACAGTCCGTCACCTGGAAATTCACGCCATTAAAGGATATCTTGATATGTACCGGTGAAACTTCCGGCCCCTGGATTACCAGATTGCACTGTCTGGAATCCGAGCCGATCACCAGCACATCTCCCGGCACTACAGGAACGTTTGCCCCGGAAAAAGCCCCCTGAATGCCAACAACAAAACCATTCTTAACCACACCAGACATTCCCAGCTGTCTGGTCTGTCCCTCATCCGCAATAGCAGAATACGAAACTCCGCTGTTCATCGTCATGCCGTCCATTCCCTGCGCCTGACCCCGGGGAATGTTCAGTTTTTCTTCCTTAAGCCGCAGGTAAAGCTCCGCAATGGTCGCCTCTACGTAAGGATTTAAGAAAAGAAGACCAATGCCGCAGCAGATGATCGCCAGAATCGTCCATCCGATAAAAGAAAGCTCCAGCACGAAGGTCTTAAATTTATTCCCGTTCATCATTTCCCGGCTGAGACGGAAGATCTCCTTGCTGTCTTTCTCCGGATACTCTGCCACAAGATATGGCACCATGTAATACTCGTAGTGCTTGATAATGCCGGGCACAACCAGCAGCAGCGTCCACAGGGTCTGGAACAGCCCCCGCAGAAACATGACTTTTACCGTATTTCCGTAACGTCCGTTTTTAAAGGAACCAAACACTTCCCCTACACCGGCGCTCTGGGCACTCAGCGTACTGATGGTGAAGAAACGCTTCAGGCCGGCCGCCATTACATTCATCACCAGAATGCTGACCAGCGGAGATAAAATCAAATTTACCAGCGGAAGCAGATTCACCAGAAACGAAATTCCCATGCTGATTCCCAAGTAAATCAAAGTTGCCAGAACGCCGTACCAGTAATACTGCTTCAGGCCGGCTTTCGCCTGCTGTTTTAATTCAGCCCTTGTCCACATGTAAACCCCTCCTAGTTTCCATTTTCTTATTTTAGCGTCGGTGTACGGCGAACGATACGCCTGTATACTGACGCTACGAAAGCAATCATACCATTAATTTCTAACCAGTACAATCACGCTGGGAGCCTTTTACAAAAACGGGCACATTTTATGCAAAATTGTAGCTTATCCCCGACTGCAGTCCAGAGTAAACCAGAACCGGACTCCGCCGTCAACATTCTCCACACCACACTGTTTCTGGTGGGAATCCATAATAGCCTTTACGATGGAAAGGCCGATTCCGCTGCCTCCGTAGGCCCGCGTCCTTGCCTTATCCACTTTATAAAATTTCGTCCAGAGATTTGGCAGATCCTCTTCAGGGATATGGTTTCCGGTGTTAAATACCGAAACGCAGACTTCCCCGCCGTTCTCCTGCAGTGTAATCACGATCCGGCGTTCTCCGTCAGCATGATTAATGGCATTGTTCAGATAATTCATCACGACCTCTTCAATCTTGAACTCATCTGCCCAGACATAGCAGGGCGCATCCCGCTGGAATTCTACGGAAACGGCTTTCTGGGAAATCAGAATCTGTGCCGATGTAACGACGCCGCGGATCAGTTCCGTCAGATCAAACCGTTCCATTACCGGGGCGTCATTTCCGGATTCCAGAGCGCTTAAGGTGAGAAGCTGTTTTACCATCTTGTTCATCTTATTGGCTTCATCCATGATGACTTCACAGTAATAATCCCGGCTTTCCGGGTCCTCTGCCATTCCTTCTGTCAGGCCTTCCGCATAGCCCTGGATCAGCGCAATGGGAGTCTTTAATTCATGGGACACATTGGCCACGAATTCTTTTCTCATCTCGTCGATCTGGATTTTCTCCTCGATATCCCTCTGCAGCTGAAGGTTTGCTGTCTTCAGTTCCCCGATGGTATCACGCAGCCGGTCCGAAAGAGCATTCATACTGTGACCCAGAACCCCGATCTCATCGGTTTCATTTCCCGTATAGTGGGCGTCAAAGTCCAGATTGCTCATCCGTTCTGCCAGATGGGTCAGCATAAGGATGGGCATGGTAATCCGCTTTGTGGTAAAAAAGATCACCGTACTTCCGATGGCCAGCACCACCATTCCAATATATGCCAGGAAACGGTTGGAAAGCGCCGCGCTCTCCCGTATGCTGGCCACAGGCATGGACATGATAAATGTAGTGCTGTCATCAGAAAAGAATCCCCAGCATTCCAGGTAGTACGACTTAATGGACGGATCGAAGCTCTGCTGGATCGTGTAATGATCGGTCTTTGATACCACCTCAAAAGGCTGCTTATTCTGTCCCAGGATATTCCGCAGAAAGCGTTCGCTCAAATAATCGCCTTCCCGTTCATTGGAAAGGACAACGGCGCTGTCCGACATGATTACCATGGAGATGTTAGAACTTTCATTCAGGCTTCGCATCAGCTTTCCCATGGGACCCTCTTCCACCGGCCCGCCTTTAAGCCTTGCCTCCCGGTTCTTTTCAAATTCATCTGCGATATCCGTGCCGGCGGCCCGCTGTACGGCAAGAAGATTGTCTACCTGAATATAAGCCTGCTCCAGATCTTTTACTTTCTCCGACATATAATACCCTTCCAGCCACCAGCTGTTGGCTCCCCATAAGATTACAATGGCGCCGGCCATCAAACTGATAAAAATAAGGGTAAATCTGGTTCGTATCGAATGTTTCATAATTTTCGTCAACCGTCCACTTCAAACTTGTAGCCCATTCCCCATATGGTCTTGATGTATTCCCCCTTGGGCCCCAGCTTGCTGCGGAGCTTCTTTACGTGGGTATCAATGGTCCGGGCATCTCCAAAATAATCGTAATTCCACACATTGTTGAGAATCTTTTCCCGTGATAAGGCCAGCCCCTGATTCTCAATAAAGTAATTAAGAAGTTCGAATTCCTTGTAGCTTAGATCCACCGGGTTTCCGTCAACCGTAACCTGTCTGGCTGCTTTATCGATGCGGATCCCTCCTACTTCTGTGCTTTCCGTTCCCATAACATTAGACCGGCGCAGGATCGCTTCTACGCGGGCTACCAGGATCTTGGGACTGAAGGGCTTGGAAATGTATTCGTCTACCCCCAGATTAAATCCCTGGAGCTCGTCCCGCTCTTCTCCGCGGGCAGTCAGCATGATAATCGGCACCTTGGAGTACTTCCGTATGGTCTTGCAGACCTCCCATCCGTCCATCTTGGGCATCATCACATCAAGAAGGATCAGGGCAATGTCTTTTTGGTTAAAGAAAATATCCACAGCCTCTTCTCCGTCTGCCGCCTCGATCACCTGAAATCCTTTATTGGTCAGGAAATCTTTTACCAGCTTGCGCATTCTGGCCTCATCATCCACTACCAGGATTTTTAATCCATCCATCTATATCCTCTCCTTCTGTTTTATCCGGATTTTTTCCTTTTCCTGCTGTCAGAGACAGCTATTATTATTTTAACAGTTTCTCAGGATATTTTCCACAATTTCACAGACATTTCACAAAGAGCAGACGCCGTTTTCCCGACTCCATCAGCAGTTTTTCAAAAACAAGAATGCCGCAGAAACTGCCCCGGTCTTTTTCTCCTTTATGAGGAGAAATAAGAGCCGGATGCGGCAGTTTCTGCGGCATCGCTGTTATAAATGTCTGTTCAGGGATTTACTTTAATTCAGTAGTAGGAATATTGTCCATATCATCGAAGGCCTGGTTCTCGCCGCCCATAGCCCAGATGAAGGTGTAGTTGGAGGTGCCTGCGCCGGCATGGATGCTCCAGGAGGGGCTGATTACCGCTTCCTCATTCTTCATTACAATGTGGCGGGTTTCCTGTCCCTCTCCCATCATATGGAAGACTACATTGTTCTCCGGTACCTCAAAGTACATATAAATCTCCATCCGTCTCTCATGGGTGTGACACGGCATGGTATTCCATACGCTGCCGGGCTCCAGAGCAGTCATACCCATAGACAGCTGGCAGGTGGGAAGAACATCGGGATGGATAAACTGATTAATGGTACGCTTATTGGCTGTCTCCATCGCTCCCAGAGGGCGCTTTACCGCCTTTTCGATAGGCAGATAAGTGGTCTTGTAAGCGCAGTGAGCCGGAGCACTTACCATGTAGAATTTCGCCGGGTTTGCAGCATCATCGCTGGCAAAGGTTACATTCTTGGTGCCCATGGTAATGTAGAGGCAGTCCTTGTAATTCATATGGAAGGTCTCATCATCCGCCTTGATTACGCCGGGGCCGCCGATATTGAAGATACCGATCTCTCTTCTCTCCAGGAAATAGCTGGTGCCGAAATTCGCCCAGATATCGATGCCCTTGTCGATGGACACTTCCTCCGTGGTAGGCATGCAGCCTAAGGTCACCATGCGGTCTACATGGGAATACACAGCCACAACCTCATTGGGCACATACAGGTTCTGGATCAGAAACTCATTGCGGGTCTCCTCGGTGGTGTAGCGTTTGAAATCTCTCTGATTGCAGGAATAACGAATATCCATTTGAAACATTCCTCCTTGTTT
>DVKS01000033.1 GCA_018715905.1 Candidatus Caccovicinus merdipullorum
AAATCAGGCTGTTTTAGTGCGCCGGGATACCCACGAGAAGACCACCGTATCTCTGGATAATCTGGAGGAAGAGGTAAGCCGGATGCTGGATACGATCCAGAGCGATATGCTGGAGCGCGCCAGAAAGCATCGGGATACCCATACCAGCCAGGCGGTAACCTGGGATGAATTTGTAGAGACGGTAGATAACAAGCCGGGCTTTGTGAAGGCTATGTGGTGCGGCGATCTGGCCTGCGAGGAGAAGATCAAAGAAGTAACGGGAGCCACCTCCCGGTGCATGCCTTTTGCCCAGGAGCATCTTTCTGATACCTGCGTCTGCTGCGGACGGCCGGCAAAGAAGATGGTATACTGGGGCCGGGCATACTAATTACCCGATGACTGTGTGAGAAAATCAGGGATGCCGGAGGGATGGAATTTGGAGACAGCATTAAGAATTGAGATGCCGGAAGGGGCAGAGGAGATTATTTCCAGGCTGAAGGGCCGGGGCTATGAGGCCTTTGCCGTAGGAGGCTGCGTCAGGGACAGCATTATGGGACGGACGCCGGAGGACTGGGACATTACCACCTCCGCCCTGCCGGTACAGGTCAAGGAAGTATTCCGCAGGACCATAGACACTGGTATCCAGCATGGCACGGTGACGGTCATGAAAGGCGGCATCGGCTATGAGGTGACCACCTACCGGATCGACGGGGAATACCGGGACGGCCGGCATCCCAGTTCCGTCTCCTTTACGTCAAATCTCAGAGAAGACCTGCGGCGCCGGGATTTTACCATCAATGCCATGGCTTACAGTCATGAGACCGGCCTGGTAGATGCCTTCGGCGGCCTGGAAGATATGAAGGCCGGGCGGATCCGCTGCGTAGGCGATCCCGTGGAACGGTTTACAGAGGATGCCCTGCGGATTTTGCGGGCCATCCGGTTTTCTGCCCAGCTGGATTTTTCCATAGAAGATGAGACGCTGAAGGCCATCACCACCATGGCGCCGAATCTGGCAAAGGTCAGCCGGGAGAGAGTCCAGACGGAGCTGACAAAGCTTCTCCTTTCACCCCATCCGGAAAAGATCCGGCAGGTTTACGATACGGGCATCAGCCCTTATGTATCGGAAGCCTTTCACAGGCTGAACCTGGAAAATCTGCAGGTAAACGGCAGGCTTCCCAAAAAGAAGCATGTGCGCTGGGGCGTCTTTTTAAAGGATGCATCCGGCACAGATGCGGTGCAGATTCTGCGGGATCTGAAACTGGACAATGACACCATTAACCGGGTGCGGGTTCTGAACCAGTGGATCAACCGGCCGGTCTGCCCGGATGAAAAGGAGATCCGCCGGGCCATGAGCGCCATGGAGCCTTCTCTTTTCGATGATCTTCTGGATATCTGGGAGATTCTTGGGAAAACGGAAGAAGAGCAGGAGCAGGCCGGAATGCGGCGGGAAACTTCCGGAATCATCCGCCGGAGGGGAGACTGCGTATCCTTAAAAGAGCTGGCTGTCTCCGGACGGGATCTGATGGATGCCGGGATGAAGCCGGGAAAGGCTGTGGGAGCAATGCTCCAGTATCTTCTTTCTCAGGTGCTGGAGGAACCGGAACAAAATAAAAAAGAAACACTTCTTGCCCTGGCAGCCCGGAGAAATGAATTTTCCGGACCGGATGACGGGGGCTGATACAGGGAAAGGGTGCAAAAAGGAGAGGACGGAAGGGTTCTCTCTTTTTTGTGCCGCTTTTTTGCGCCGCAAAGGGGAGTATTTTCTTTCCCTTCTTCCAATCATAAAATCCCTTCTGTTTTCATAGTCTGGAAGTAGCCAAGGAAATCCGGAATCACTTGAGAAACGCAGGGGGGATGAGCCATGACCATGAGTGACCGATATGAAGAGGTGTTAAAGCACTATCCTCTTCAGGTAAAGAGCGTAAGAAAAGGGCGGGGCTCCTGGATCTGTGAGACAGACCAGGGCCCGAAATGTCTCAGGGAGTACCGGGGGACCAGAAAGCGCCTGGAATTTGAAGATCAGGTGCTGGCTTCGCTGAAGGGAATCCGGGGGCTGACTGCGGACCAGTATGTGCGGAATGAGGAAGGGGATCTTCTGACCGCTGCAGAAGACGGCGTCCGCTTTATCCTGAAGGACTGGTTCGGGGAACGGGAGTGCAGTATGAAGGACGGAAGAGAAGTGTGCCGGGCGGTGAGAAATATTGCGGTTCTTCACCAGCATCTGCGGATGGTGCCTTTTAAGGAAGAGTGGGCCATGGGCTCCACCATGCCCGCCGGAGCCGGAGAGGGCCTTAAGCGGCGCAACCGGGAGCTGAAACGTGCCAGGACCTACATACGGGGGAAACGGAAGAAATCCGAGTTTGAACTGGCGGTAATCGAGAGTTTTTCTGGCTTTTTCGACCAGGCGGCAGAAGCAGCCCAGGAACTTTCCGGTCTGTGGGAGACGGGGGAAGAGCCGTATTTTTTATGTCATGGAGATCTGGACCAGCACCATGTGCTGATGGGAGAGAATTTTGTGGCGGTGGTGGAGTACAACCGTCTCCACCTGGGGCTTCAGATGGAGGATCTGTACCGATTTATGCGAAAGGCTATGGAAAAGCACGGATGGAACCAGAAAATCGGCATGGAGATGCTGGAAGCGTATCAGCGGGTCCTTCCCCTGGAGGAGAAGGAGCGGCGCTGCCTGTATTATCTGTTTCTGTACCCGGAGAAATACTGGAAGCAGATTAATTATTATTTTAATGCCAATAAGGCGTGGATACCGGCCAGAAACATTGACAAGATCCAGAGCCTGCGCCAGCAGGAACCGGCCAGGCAGAGCTTCCTCTCGGTGCTTTCCGCCTGGTAGGCGGTGCCGGTCTAGGCGGGCTGCCGTTTACAAGGCCCAGGTCTGGCCCAGGCGGAAACAGAAACGGTGAAGCATCGGGGCCGGGGCAGAGCCTGCGGCGTGTATACAGAAAACATGGCTGGAGAATCTTCCCTTTTTCCTGCGGGGTATGGTATAATAACTATAAATGAGCCGAAACGGGCGGGCTGTTTTGGCGGGGTGTCAAAAGACCGGCGGCGCCTGACTGCGGCAGGAAACAGGAGGAGTATAATCTTATGAAAGACTACATGAAAATTTACAACGAATGGCTGACGAATCCATACTTTGACGAAGCTACCAAAGAAGAGCTTCGCGCCATTGCGGGGGATGAGAACGAGATCAAGGAGCGCTTCTACATGGATCTGGAGTTCGGTACTGCCGGATTAAGAGGCGTTATCGGAGCCGGAATCAACCGGATGAACATTTACGTAGTGCGCCGCGCCACCCAGGGTCTGGCAAACTACATTATCAAGCAGGGCGGCGCTTCCAAAGGCGTGGCCATTGCCTACGATTCCCGCCACATGTCTCCTGAATTTGCCATGGAAGCAGCCATGACTCTGGCCGCCAACGGCATCAAGGCCTACAAGTTCGAGTCCCTTCGTCCTACGCCGGAATTGTCCTTCGCAGTTCGCGAGTTAGGCTGCATCGCCGGCATCAACATTACTGCCAGCCACAACCCGCCGGAGTACAACGGCTACAAGGTATACTGGGAGGACGGCGCACAGTTCACTCCGCCTCATGACAAAGGTGTGACAGAAGAAGTTCTGGCCATCGAAGATCTGTCCACGGTAAAGGTAACAGACGAGGCATCCGCCACTGCCGCCGGACTGTATCAGGTAATCGGCGCTGACATTGACGACAAGTACATTGCTCAGGTAAAAGCTCAGGTGGTAAATCAGGCTGCCATCGATAAGATGCAGGATCAGATCACCATCATTTACACTCCTCTGCACGGAACCGGAAATATCCCGGCCAGAAGAGTCATGAAGGAACTGGGCTTTACCCATGTATATGTAGTTCCGGAGCAGGAACTGCCGGACGGCGACTTCCCCACCGTAAGCTATCCCAATCCCGAATCCAGAGAAGCCTTCGAACTGGGCCTTAAGATGGCAAAGGAGAAAGACGCAGACCTGGTTCTGGCTACCGACCCCGATGCAGACCGTCTGGGCGTTTATGTAAAAGACACCAAATCCGGCGATTACATTCCGTTAACCGGAAATATGTCCGGATCCCTCCTGTGCGAATACGTTCTCAGCCAGAAGGCTGCCGCCGGAAAGATTCCGGAGGATGGACAGGTTGTAAAGTCCATCGTATCCACAAACCTGATCGATGCAGTGGCAAAGAACTACGGCTGCGAGCTCATCGAGGTTCTCACCGGCTTTAAGTGGATCGGAAAGCAGATCTTAAAGAACGAGCAGACCGGCAAGGGCCATTATCTCTTCGGTATGGAGGAGAGCTACGGCTGCCTGATCGGCGCTTACGCCCGTGACAAGGACGCCATCTCCGCCACCGCCGCACTCTGCGAGGCAGCTGCCTACTATAAGGAGAAAGGCATGACCCTGTGGGATGCCATGGTTGCCATGTATGAGAAGTATGGCTACTATAAAGATGCCGTACAGTCCATCGGCTTAAAGGGCATCGAAGGCCTTGCAAAGATCCAGTCCATCATGGAGACCCTGCGGAACAATACGCCTGCAGAAGTAGGCGGCTACAAAGTTCTCTCCGCAAGAGACTACAAGCTGGATACCATCAAGGATATGGCCACCGGCGAAGTAAAGCCCACCGGACTTCCCTCTTCCAACGTACTCTACTACGATATGGAAGACGGCGCATGGATCTGCGTAAGACCTTCCGGAACCGAGCCCAAGATCAAGTTCTACTACGGCATTAAGGGAACCTCCCTGGAGGATGCCGATGCCAAGTCTGAGGCACTGGGCAAGGCCGTTATGGATATGGTTGACGCCATGATGTAAAGGCACGGACCGCGGGAAATACCGCGGGCTGAGGGAATAAAAGAAATAAAAATAAAATAAATCCGGCGGAAAGGCCGGTTGGATGCAGGGAAACTGCCGCACTGTGGGATTTTGGGTGCGGCAGTTTCTTTTTTGAAAAGACAGAATGCTGCGCAGGCCACTCACTGCGAATACCAAAAGAAATCCCACATAATATCTACGGCAGCACATAGTTGATGGTCCCGTTTTCTTTTGTGCGGACTGGACGGAACGGGAAAAGGAGGAATATCGTTTCTCCCTATTTTATTCGCTTTTCTTTGCTGTGGCAAGAACCGCCTGTTTTAGAAGGTTCCAGTCTGCATTTCCCTGGTATAACCGGTACAGAGGATGTAAATCATAAAAATCCCTTGCCCGCGTGTTTTCTACATTTCTGCGGATAATGGTTTCGTATTTTTCTGCCAGTATGGTTTCCTGTGTATAGGCTTTCACCATCGCCTGACGGTCATCAAACAGGAATGGGTAGGAAAATTGGATTTCCTTTGGTGTAATTTCATCACCGGTTGTTATATCAATCTTCATAGGTATTTTCATTTTTCCATAAGTTGCTTGGATGGAAGCACGGAAATTTTCGTATTCATCATCCTCACGGATGGGTATTAAATCTAAAAGCTGAAATTCGATCCCGTCATCCACGGGCTGCTCCAGGATTTCGCTGATTGCTTTCCATATGTTCTCTTCATCCATTGGCAAGCCTTTTACGGTTGTGTCCATATCCATTGTCGTTCGTTCCGCTACGCCGAGGATGGCGGAAATCAAAAGACCGCCTTTTAAAATAAATTTGTCCTTGTACGGAGAAACAGAAAGACGTTCAATGATGCGTTCAAACATGAAAATCTGCAGGACTTCCTGTGCATGGATTCCTTTCTTTTTTGCCAGATGGCGGATGGCTCCTTTTAATTGTTCTGGTGTTTTCAACATAATATCTCCATATACTCTTGTACTTTTTCTTCAATGTGAAATTTCTTGGCATATTCCATCAATCGGATGCTGTCACGCTCTTTGGAAGCAAAATATCCTTTCACTGCTTGGATAAAAACCTGTGGATCGGTCTGTTTGCGGCTCCGTATCACATCACAGATACACCTTTCTTTATCATAGACTGTGATTTTTCCGCCTTGCGGTGAGATTATCTCTATTATTCCAATGTTCCATAAGGACGGCTTGATCCGGTGGAACTCTACATGAAATAATTCTTCTTTTAGATAAAATACATTATAGGTCTTTGGCACTGTTATGGAAATCATCTGTGGGAAACGATCGGACAGGCCATGAAAATATAATGCTGTTCCATAAGAGAAAATTCCTTTTTTACATCTGCTCTGCAGCAATACAAATTCGTCATTGATACTGTCTGCAAAAGAATAGATTCCTCGGCTTTCACGGATCAGACTTCCTTCATCCAGATATTTTTTCAGTTGTTCCCGGCGAATCCCTGCGCTGGTTACGTCTTTCGTATATAGATAGCCATTTTCTCGGACAAGTTTTTTTAAAGAATCCAAATTGGTCATAACATCACCTCTCGTCATAACTTGATACTATTATAATATATAGTATCAAGTTTGTACATATCCTTGATGGCTTTATTATGACCGATTTTCGCGAATTTATTTCTGTCAAATCTGGACGAAAGATTCTTTTTCTTTGCCCCGGCCTTTTTCTGCTGTTATCTGCTCATACTGTTTCCGCAGCTTCCTGACGGCTTCCCATAACCAATCAATACCAGACATTCTGTTCCATATACAAGCAATTAAAAAGAATTGCCATCATAAAATGCAGTCATTTTTAATTGCGATGGAAAAGGTCATTAATGTATAATTTAAAAATGAAGTAGGTAAAGCTGCAGACAAGTAAGTGAACACTCGCCAAAGAAGGGAGCCTGCCTATGGACGAGCTGATTATCCGTACAGAAAATTTATGCAAATCTTATACCGCGGTTGATTACGATATAAAAGGCATCCGCCGCTTTACGAAAGAGGGAAAGAAGAAGATCCATGCGCTGGAGAATCTGAATCTGGAGATTGCGCCGGGGGAGCTGGTGGGGCTGATCGGAGCCAATGGAGCAGGAAAGTCAACGTCGATTAAGCTTCTTACGGGAATCCTGCATCCTACATCCGGAAATGTGTTTACCTTTGGAAGAGACCCGGCCAGATTCCGGCGGAAGAATGCAGACCGGATCGGCGTGATGATGGGTCAGAGAAGCCAGCTGTGATGGGATCTTCCGGCTCTGGATTCTTTCCAGCTTTATGCCAGGATGTACGGGGGCTGGCGCTTGTGTCCCTGGCTGTTCTGGTCTGGGAGCAGGGACTTAAGCGATATGAAGGAGCGGGGTAAAAGAAATGCTGCTTCACATCCCCTTCCCCCACCCCTCAGCAAGCCGTCTCAAAATCTCCTCCATATCCCCATCCACATACCGCTGATCCACCGGAAGGGGCAGGATATTCTGGGCCATTTCTTCTTCCAGGGCATTTTCTTTTACATCCGGCCAGAGGCAGGGGACGTAGACTTTCCGGCGTATCATTTCCCGGCGCAGGTCGGTTCCCTGGGGGAGCGTTTCCTTCGGCCAGAAGGGATAAGCGTAAGCGCCGGGAATATCCGGAAGAGTCAGCCGGTTAAATGGAGCCAGGCGCTCATTGAGGTAATGGAAATTCTGGCTTCTCCGGCTGCAGACCATTTCGTAATCCACTGCCCGGAGAAGATTGTGGGTAAGGGGAGACATTTGTTTTATGGGTTCCCGGGAAAAAATTTCATTGTTTTCTGCGTATTCCTCATAAAAATCGGAGGCGGCTCCTTCGTAGCGTCCCAGAAGAAAATGCATCCGGTCATGGGAGGCATCCAGGGGAAGGCTTTGATACATGGAGAAGATGAAAGAAGCGCGGTCGTCTTCCGTCTGTTTTAAGGAGATATATGCCCCGTCGGCTACGCCGAAGAATTTCCGGCAGCTGTAAAGGGTATCCACATCCGGCAGAGGCTGCTGGAAAAAGGCATGGGTGTAGTCTGCGATCATCTGGGGATATTTTTTATGGATGGAGCGGATTTTGGCATCATCCAGAATTCCGTAAAGATTTACCAGATACAGCCACTGGCCGGGTTTTTCTTTGTCTGTGAGGATGGGGTGAAGATCCGGGCCGGTGGCATAGTATTCCCAGGAAATGCCTTCTGCTTCGCAGGCTTCGCGGACTGTGTCACAGCAAAAGGAGGGGATCAGGAGATTTTTAATTTCCCGTGCACGAATCAGGAAGCGGAGTGCCGTCCGCCCGCTGTTTAATGCAAGGATTTGGGAACCCTGATAATATTCCTGTCCGGTGCTGGAATCCAGCTGGATGTAGCCGCCGTATTCTTTCATTTAAGACTCTCTTTCTGCCGGGGGATCCGGCGGAGGTGTTTTGAATGTTATGGTTTTAGCTGATATTTTTTCAGCATCTCCCGGACCTGTTCCCGTTCATTAAACATCAGAACATCTACAATAGAAAGACCGGGGACGAAGGGATCGCCGAACTGGGGATATTCGATGGGCTCCATTTCGATGAAATAGAGCTGGATTCCTGCATTCTGGAAATCTGTCTGATGGTACAGCTCCCGTCCGCCGGAAGCGTTGATGTAGGTGTCAGCGCCCAGGCACTGGCAGATGTTGATGACTTTGTCTTTGCCGGTTAGGGAACAGTCCTTTTCCTTTATCTGGGAAGAGATCAGGATCCGGGCAGGAAGCTCCAGATACTGGCAGATGGAGCGGATGGAGTGCTCCAGGTAGGGGGCCAGCACGTCTGTCTCGTAGAGAAGGACTTCTTCCAAGAGAGGAAGAATCTGGCGGTACATGGGCGCTTTCTGGTATGCCATCTGGAAGGTGGAAAGAAGCTTTTTCCCGGGATTGTAGCGGGGATCTTTCATCAGCCCCACTTCATTGATCTTTTTATTGGGGCTGGCGCCGGACATGGTGATGTTAAAATATTTGGGCTGTCCCTGATACAGATAACGGTTCCGGTTGATCCAGCCGCCTTTGATGAAATTTACATCATCGTAAATAACGAAGGTGTCAGAACTGGCGATCAGCTGCCAGTAGCCCAGATATGGGAGAAAATAAGGCTGCATGATTGAAAGCTTCATAGTATTAAAAAGTATCCTTTCTGGAAAACTGCGGCCAAAGACAGGCCGCTCCATATGATTATACAATATTTTCTGCTGTATTTCTACAGGACTTCCATTGGCTTTCCGCAGAAATCCCGCAAAACAAATTCCACAAAAAAATACCGGCAGGAAAGGGTTCCTGCCGGCAGTGCTGCAAAATATGTAAGATTAATTGATCGGCTCAGAGGGCATGGGAACAGCCTGCTGCGCCTGAGCAGCGGCCTGGGCGTCATTGATCGCCTGGGCAGTCTGCTGTGCCTGTGCGGCAGCGGCAGCTTCCATGGCTGCAACTGCTTCTGGTACGGTGGGATCCGTAGGATCGTAATTCTGATCTGCCGGAATGGTGGCATCCAGAACGGGCGCCTCAAAGGGGCCGTTTATCTCGGAATCGTAAATGATCACAGTGGTTCCTGCCGGGCAGTTGTCATAAACCCATTTCATCTCGCCGGTCTTTAACCGGGTACATCCGTGAGAACGTCCCACGCCCAGGTTATTGTAGGTGGAGGCGTCCAGGCTGTACTTGTCCTGCTGGTTAAAGATTACGGAGTGAAGCATATAGGAGCCGGTGATCCGCATGGCGTACTGGGTATAAACATCACCGAACATCAGACGCCAGCGGTATTTTTCCGGAATCTGGAAGGTTCCTTCCGGAGTGTCATCGCCGGTGGTGGCCACAAAGGAAACTACCGGGAGAATGTAGCCATTGGCGCCGTCCTGGGCATATACGGTTACGGTGTCGGTGACACGGTTGATCTTCAGCATGTACGGACCGGCATCACCCAGGATATTGCGCAGGTCGGAAACCAGCATGCCGTAATCGTCGAAGAAGTACTTGTATCCGTCAATATACTGCCAGCCGGTTACGGCCTGGTCATTGACAAAGTAGTAGCGCTGGTTATTGACCCAGCCCCATCCGGTGTAGGGATTTCCGCTTCCGTCTTTGTAGGTAGGAAGGCCGCCCGTATTAAACTGTACGCCGTCGGTTCCGGCCGGAGCAGACAGCGGCTTTGCTGTGGAATAGGGGAACTGGGTGGTTTTGGGAACCAGGGTCATGCGGAAGCCGATGAGCCACTTGCCTTCTGCCATGGAGCCGGCGGTCTGGCCATTATGAGCCCAGTCCAGTGTGGTTCCGTCGGAAAGGGTGGCGCAGTAGTAAATGTCGTAATCATTGCTTACCACACCGGCTAACCGGACCTGAACTGCTTCTACACGGGAGCCATCGGTAAGATGGGCGGTCTCCGCGCCGTTCATTACCCAGGGAGACCAGCCAGTGGTACTGGAATAGGTGCGGTAGATCAGATTTCCCAGGGTGTTGCGAAGGATCATCTGCATGGAGTACCAGCCGTCCCCGCGGTTGTGGATGGTATCGTCTCCTACAAAGGAAGGCGTCCAGGTGCCGTCCTGGCGCATGGCACTGGCGCCGATATATACTACGGATTCTCCGAATTCCTGGCTGCGGTTATAAGCGCGCATGGCGGCTTCCTCGTCGGTAGAGAAGGTGATCTCAGGCTGTGTCTGCTCTGCAGTCTCCTCCTGGGCGGCCTGCTCCTGGGAATCGGAATCGGTGCGGATGATAACGGTTCCGCTTCCGGTGTCATCTGCAGCAGGAGCCGGACTCTCAAAACCGGGACCTACATTAGAATAGTCGGCAGCTTCGTCTGCATATGCAGTTATCATACCACCTGCAGCCATGGACAGAGAAAGAAGCGCGGCTGCAGAATAGCGTATCAGTTTGTACATATTTCGTCCTCCTGATGTAGCTTTTGTAAAAGAAATAACAGTAATAATTTAATATATTTAAGGGAAAAAAGCAAGAGAAGCTTTACTTTTAAATGGCGATATTGTAAAATCGTAACGATTATGACCGAAAAAAGTAATAAATGCAGGAAAGGACTGGAAGCTATGGAAAAAAGAGGAGAGCCTATCCGGGTGACGCGGTCTTCCATGCCGCCGTTTGAAGAGTATGCAGCCATGATACGGCCCCTGTGGGACAGCCGCTGGCTGACGAATATGGGAGACCTGCACCAGAGCCTGGAAGCAGGGCTTAAGGAATTCCTGAAGGCGGAGAATCTGTCGCTTTTTACAAACGGCCATCTGGCTTTGGAGATGACTCTTCAGGCCTTTCAGCTTAAGGGACAGGTGATCACTACGCCTTTTACCTTTGCTTCCACCACCCATGCAATTGTGCGGAACGGCCTGACGCCGGTATTCTGTGATATCCGGGAAGATGATTATACCCTGGATCCGGAAAAGCTGGAAGCGCTGATCACAGAAGAGACCAGCGCCATTGTGCCGGTCCACGTTTACGGCAATCTGTGCCAGACCGATGCGATCCAGGAGATCGCGGACCGGCATGGACTTAAAGTAATCTACGATGCGGCCCACACCTTCGGCGTTGAGGTGAACGGACGGAGCGCGGCATCCTTTGGAGATGCAAGCATGTTCAGCTTTCACGCTACAAAGGTGTATCATACCATAGAAGGCGGAGCGGTGGCATACCGGGATCCGGCCCTGGCCCATGAGATTAACGGCCTTAAGAATTTCGGCATTCTGGATGAGGAGACGGTGGCTTTAGTCGGCGGAAACGGAAAGATGAATGAATTCCAGGCCGCCATGGGATTGTGCAATCTCCGGCATGTAGAGCAGGAGATCGAAAAGCGCCGCAGGGTTTATGAGCGGTACCGGGAACGCCTGTCCGGTGTGGACGGAATCCGGCTCTGCCCAAAGCAGCCGGGAGTGAAGATGAATTACGCTTATATGCCGGTGGTTTTTGAAGGATACCGTCTGAGCCGGGATGAGGTTTTTGCCAGACTGACGGAACGGGATATTCATCCGCGAAAGTATTTTTACCCCTGTGTCAATGCTTACCAGTGCTATAAAGACCGTTTTTCGCCGGAGGATACGCCCATAGCGGCGCGGATTTCCCGGGAGATTCTGACCCTTCCCATGTATGCGGATCTTCCTGTAGAGACTGTGGATGAGATCTGTGATATTATCTTGGAATGATACGTGGACCGGAAGTTTCCGGGGCCATGTCATGGAGTAAAAGTATGCAGGATATTTTGTTGATCATACCTTCTTATAATGAGGAAAAAAATATCGAAACCGTGGTGGGGGAGCTGGTGGAGAAGTTCCCGCAGCTGGATTATCTGGTGGTCAATGACGGTTCTGCGGACCGGACAGGCCAGATCTGCCGGGAGAGGGGATATCACATGCTGGACCTTCCGGTGAATCTGGGACTGGCCGGGTGCTTCCAGGCGGGTATGAAGTATGCCTATCGGAAAGGATACCGGTATGCCATTCAGTTTGACGGGGACGGACAGCACCGGCCGGAGTACATCGAAGGTATCCGCAGGAAGATGGACGAGGGGTATGATATTGTTATCGGTTCCCGTTTCGTGGACCGGCCCAAGGACTGGTCAGCGAGAATGCTTGGCAGCCGCCTTCTGTCCGGGGCCATCCGCCTGACCACCGGAGCCCGGGTGGCGGACCCCACGTCAGGGATGCGGATGTTTAACCGGGAGATGATCCGGGAATTTGCCTTGAACTTAAATTACGGGCCGGAACCGGACACGGTGTCTTTCCTGATTCGTCAGGGAGCCCGGGTGGCAGAGGTTCCGGTGGAGATTTCGGAACGGCTGGCCGGAGAGAGTTATTTAAAACCCCTTGTGGCAGCACGGTATATGGTGCAGATGCTGATTTCCATTCTGGTGATTCAGAATTTCCGGAAACGGTGATCCGGCTGCGGGGGTTAGGAGGAGAGTTTTATGAAACGGATGGCCCGCCTGATGCTCCACTGCAGCGAGCAGATGGAGAAAGAGAATTTAATCTGGAATACGGTGGGAAGTTTTCTCTATGCCCTGGCCAATATGGTCCTGGCATTCCTGGTGATCCGGCTGGCCGGAGAAGATGCCGGCGGTGTGTTTGCCATTGGCTTCAGTACTTTCGGGCAGCAGATGTTTACCGTATCTTATTACGGGCTGCGGCCTTTCCATATTACGGACAGCGGAGCGGATAAAGGCGGGCATTCCTTTGGAGAATACTACCGCCACCGGCAGATCACGGCAGCGGCGGCGGTGATTCTGGCTGCGCTGTATGCCTTCTGGCGCGTGGGCGGCGGCCTTTACGAGCCGGAAAAGGCGGCGGCAGTTTTCATGCTGGCCGGATATAAGATTATTGACGGCCTTGCAGATGTATATGAATCGGAATTCCAGCGCCAGGGCTGTCTTTATCTGACCGGAAAGTCCATGGCATTCCGCACGGTTTTATCTGCCGGCACCTTCCTTTTGGTTCTGGCATTGACAAGAAGCCTTCTGGCAGCCTGTCCGGCGGCCCTGCTGGCCCAGATTGCCGGAGTGATTTTGTTTGACTGTTCCATTATACACCGTCTGGGCAGAGTGGACTTTTCCAGACGGCGGGGAAGTGTGACGAGGATTTTTTCCCAGGGCGGGCTTTTATTTTTATCCGTGTTCCTGGATTTTTATATTTTTTCTGCAGCCCGTTATGCCATTGACCTGCGGATGAATGATGCGGCTTCCGGTTATTTTAATCTTATCTTTATGCCTACCTCGGTGATCTATCTGGTGGCGAATTTTGTGATCCGCCCGGTTCTTACCCGGATGACCGTGTGCTGGAACAACAGCGACTGCAGCGGTTTCCTGGCAATCCTTAAGCGGATCAGTGTGCTGATCGGAGGACTTACGGTGCTGGCAGTAGGCGGCACCCTTATCCTGGGACGGTTCGTCCTGATGATCATGGAGATGGTGCTGGGAAGCAGCCACACAGGCGCTCTGACCGATTATGTGCCGGCATTTGCAGTGATTGTCCTGGGCGGCGGTATTTATGCGTTTGGAAATCTTCTGTATTACAGCCTGGTGATCATGCGGCTGCAGAAGAATATCTTTTGTGTGTATGTGGTGGTAGCAGCCGCGGCGGCGGTGATCTCACCGGCTCTTGTGGAGCGGATGGGGATCAACGGCGGGGCCATGGCCTACTGTTTGTTTATGTTGATGCAGACAGCCGGATTCGGCATCTGCGTGTTCCGGGAATTTGTCCGGAAAAAGAAAGGATAAGCAGATGGAACGGGAGAAGAGACGGACGGTGGATGTGGTGATCCCCACCTATAAGCCGGGCAGAAAATTTGGAAAGCTTCTGACCATGCTGGATAAGCAGACGTATCCGGTGAACCGGATCCTGGTAATCAATACGGAGGAGCAGTACTGGGACAGGGAATGGGAAAAACAGCACCCGAAGCTTACGGTCCGCCATATCCGGAAGGAAGTATTTGATCATGGAGCCACCAGACATATGGCGGTGACGCTTTCGGATGCGGATATTTTTCTCTGTATGACGGATGATGCGGTGCCTTATGATTCCCACCTGGTGGAGCGGCTGACAGAAGGTTTTTCACTTTGCGGTCCGGATGGGGAAGTTCCGGCCATGGTTTATGCCAGACAGCTTCCGGATGCAGACTGCGGTGCGGCAGAGCGGTATACCAGAGCCTTTAATTATCCTGCTGAGAGCCGGATCAAGACCAAGGCGGATATCCCTGTCCTTGGGATCAAGACTTATTTTGGCTCCAATGTATGCTGTGCATATGACAGAGCCATTTATGACCGGCTGGGCGGTTTTATCCGCCATACGATTTTTAACGAAGATATGATCTATGCCGGCGGAGCCATTCAGAAAGGCTATGCGGTGGTTTATCAGGCCAAGGCCCGTGTGGTCCATTCCCATAATTATGGCTGCATGCAGCAGTTTCACCGGAATTTTGATCTGGCGGTTTCCCAGGCTGATCACCCGGAGATTTTCCGGGGCCTTCCCTCAGAGGGCGAGGGCATCCGGCTGGTAAAGCAGACTGCCGCCTATCTGGTAAAGAGCGGCCGGCCGTGGCTTCTGCCGGGACTGATCGTAAAAAGCGGTTTTAAATATATGGGATACCTGGCCGGCCGCCATTACCGGCGGCTGCCGAAGAAATTGGTGCTCTGGTGTTCCACGAGCCGAAATTACTGGAAGGAGGAAGGCGTATGATGACCACGATGCTTCGGGTAATGCTGATCCTGGTTTCGGCAGGCACGCTGGCCATGGTGCTGCACAAGATCCGCAGGGCCAGGCTCCAGATCGAGGACTCGATTTTCTGGGTGCTGGTTTCCATTATGTTTGTAATTTTCAGCCTGTTTCCGCCGGTGGCGGATTTTCTGGCCCATCTTCTGGGAATTTATGCTACCGTAAATTTCCTGTTTCTGTTCATTATCTTCCTGCTGCTTCTGCGGGTTTTTTCCATGACGATACGGATATCCCAGCTGGAGACAAAGGTGAAGGAGCTGATCCAGACCATGGCGCTTTCCAAACTGGAGCAGGAGGAGACAGCAGAAAAGGGAATAAATTCCTGCGGCGTTTCCGGAACTTCGGAGCCGGGAGCGGAAGAAAAGAGGTGGCCGGATGAAGAATAAAGCGCCGGTTCTGAAAGGGAAAAATGCCAAAAAAGGCCGGGAAACTTCCAGGCCGTCAGCAAGTTTTTCCCGGCAGAGAGAGAAACGGCCGGAACCGCCGGGGGCGGCGGTGCGGCGGCTTAAGTATGTTCTGGCCATCCTTATGATCATCGTGGTGGGCCTGGGAATGGAATATTTCTGGAATGTGCCGGTGCTCTTTAGGGAAAACCGGGGCGTGGCTCAGATTTCTCTGGACCAGGCGGCATCAGAGGGATTTACCAGAACCGATGAGGGTCTTCTTCTGACGGAAGATAAAGGAACCATAAGCATCGGACTGGGCGGCGCCTATGTGGACCGCTTTGTCTATCATTTTCAGTATGACCATCTGCTGAATGCCAAAATCTATGTCTGCTATTATAATGAATACGGAGAAGCGGATCCGGATCAGGATCTTCTCATCGAGGACCGGAACAATAAGATCACCCAGAGTTCCAGCTTAAACATCGGGAAACGGGTGGATTCCATTGTGATCTCCCTGGATAAATCCCAGCTTGGCGAGACGGGGACCAGGCAGGAGGCAGCGGAGGAACCGTTATACATTACCGGCTTCGAAGTGCGGAATGTGCCGGCATTTAACTGGTACCGGGTGGGATTTTTCTGGGTGCTCCTGGGGCTGACCGCATTTTTCTGGCTGTTCCGGGGATACTTAGGGCGCCATGTGGAAGCCGGATTTCTGGCGGTCTGCCTGGCTGTGGGAAGCCTTACCATCTGCGCCCTTCCGGCCAATAAAGTGGGATTTGACGAGGAGACCCATTTGTACCGGGCCATGGGGCTGGCAAGTTTCCCCAGCGGGATGAACATTAACCAGACGGTGTTTGCCCTGATGGTGCCGAATCTGGATTCCTGGCCGGAAAATCAGCCAGGCTCTGCCATGGAGCAGGAGCTCCTCCGGGATTATCTCAATGAAAACGGCAACTATAAGACGGGAGAGATCCATCTGGAGCCCCAGATTCCGGCAGGGACCATTCCCGCTTACCTGGGGCAGGCTCTGGTGCTGAAGCTGTGCAAAGGCTTTCATGTACCCTGGGGGACGATGCTGACCCTTGGGCGTTTCGGGAATCTTTTCTGTTATGCGGCGCTCATGTATTTTGCCATACGGAAAACGCCGGTGGGGAAAGTGATCATGGCAGTGATCGGCCTTATGCCCACATCCCTGTTCCTGGCATGTACGTATTCTTATGATTCCTGGGTCACCGGCTGGATTTATCTGGGTACGGCCTGCCTGCTGAAGGAGATTCTGACGCCGGAGAAGGCCATTTCCTGGAAATCCTGGCTTTTTATTCTGCTGTGCTTCCTTTTGGGCTGCGCGGCAAAGGCGGTGTATGCGCCCCTGGTGCTGATCGGTCTGCTCCTTCCGGCAAAGAAGTTTGACAGCCCCAAAAAGAAGATCATTATGCGAACCGGGTTTGTCCTGCTTCTTCTGGGACTTCTGGCTTCCTTTGTGCTTCCTGTGCTGATTGCTCCAAGCGCCACCGGAGATACCCGGGGCGGGGATACCAGCGAGGCGGGACAGATGAGCTATATTCTGGGACATTTCTGGGGATATCTTAAGATTCTCTTTGGAAATATCATTCCGGCTATGCCGAAGATGCTTTTCGGGCGGGATATTTTTTCCGTTCAGGGACATCTGGCGGACAGCTCCTTTACCTGGCTTGCCATGGGCCTTGCGGCTTACGCGGTGATTACCGATACCCGGTCCGCAGCGGGGCGGGGACTTGGATCCTGGCAGAAGGTCTGGATCTTTCTGATGTTGGGAGGAAGCGCCCTTCTGGTGTGGACTTCCATGTACATTGCCTACACGGAACCGGGCAGAGTGGTCATCGCCGGAGTCCAGGGACGGTATTATCTGCCGATTCTGTTCCTTTTTTATCTGCTGCTTAATTCCCGGCTGATCATTGCGCGGATAAAAAATATATGGTATCATACGGGAGTACTGGCTGTTTCTTCGCTGCTGCTTCTGGCCACGCTGTGGCAGACGGTGATCGTGCCCATGTGCATGTAAAAGGACGGCGAAGATAAGCGCAAAGTGTGGAAAGGATGGTTTTATGAGCAAGATTAAAGTGACGCCTTGTGAGATCGAAGGTTTATATGTAATTGAGCCGAAGGTATTTCCGGATTCCCGGGGATATTTTATGGAGACTTATAATGAGAATGATTTTAAGGAAGAAGGACTGAACATGAGATTCGTGCAGGATAATCAGTCCATGTCCGTAAAAGGTGTTCTCCGGGGCCTTCATTTCCAGAAGCAGTTCCCCCAGGGAAAACTGGTCCGGGTAATCCGGGGCGCAGTGTTTGATGTGGCGGTGGATCTGCGTGCATCTTCCAGCACCTATGGAAAATGGTTCGGCGTGGAGCTGACGGCGGAAAATAAAAAGCAGTTTTATATCCCCGAAGGTTTTGCCCATGGTTTTCTGGTTCTGTCAGACGAGGCGGAGTTTGTTTACAAATGTACGGACTTTTATCATCCGGGCGATGAAGGCGGACTTCTCTGGAATGATCCGGATATCGGCATCCAGTGGCCGATTCCCGAGGGCATGGAGCTGATCCAGTCAGAGAAGGACCAGAAATGGGGCGGCTTAAAGGATACCTTCCGGTTCTAAGGGGGCTGCTATGAAATATGCAACGAGCCTCCTGAGAGAGGTTATTCAGAAACGCAGGGTCATATGGGATCTGGCCAAGGCGGACTTCCGGAAACGGTTCGTAGGTTCTTACTTCGGCGTAGTCTGGATGTTTATCCAGCCGGTGGTGACGGTGCTGATCTACGCGCTGATTTTCGGCGTGGGATTCAAATCAGAGCCGCCGGTGCCGGCGCCTTACGTGCTGTGGCTGGTTCCGGGAATCGTCCCCTGGTTTTTCTTCAGCGAGGCCCTGAATACAGGAACCGGATGTCTGCAGGAGTACAGCTATCTGGTAAAAAAAGTCGTGTTCCCTGTGGAAGTGCTGCCGATTATCAAGCTTTTGTCCTGTGCCATGGTTCATGCCTGTTTCGTGGTGATCATGTTCGGCGTGAATATCTGTTACGGCTGGTGGCCCATGGCCACCTGGATTCAGGTGGTGTATTACTCCTTTGCAGCCGGGATGCTGGCCCTGGGACTCTGCTATTTTACCAGCGCAGTCAGCGTGTTCTTTAAGGACATGTCCCAGATCGTTGGGATCTGCCTGCAGTTTGGCATGTGGCTGGTGCCCATCATGTATGATGAGGGAATGTTTACCTCGGATCTTCCATGGCTGACTTCCGCTTTCAAGCTGAATCCTTTTTACTATATCGTGGCCGGCTACCGGGACAGCATGCTGACCGGAAACTGGTTCTGGGAGCGGCCGAAACTGACGGTGTACTACTGGATTGTGACGCTGGCAGTTATGCTTCTGGGACTTAAGATGTTTAAAAAGCTTCGGCCTCATCTGTCGGATGTGCTGTAAGTACTGCTTTCGTAAGACTGCGGAATGGCATGTCATAACAGCATCAATATGGAAAAGTAAGAAAGGGCGCTGCACGGATGACGGGTGCGGGCGCCCTTTCCTTTTTTCATTACGAAGTATCCAGCAAGACGCGCCGGTGACGCGTCTTGTGGGATTTCACAGGAGACTTCAGAACTTTTGGAGCGAAAGGAAGGACAGACGGAATGATCAGACAGCTGAAGCTGGAATTTGCCTTTCAGGGAGAAGTGCGGCAGATTCTTATGGATGTGATTTATTCCAGAAGAAAAACTCTGGGGCTGGAAGTCCTCAGTTCGGGACAGGTAAAGATCCGTGTGCCCAACCGGACAAAAGATGCGGTGATCCGGGAGTTTGCGGAAAGCAGAAAGAAGTGGATCCTGGAAAAGTATCTTTTGATGGAAAAAAGGCAGAAGGCGAAGGAAAGCCGGGGAATCCCTGATTATGTGGAACATCCGGAACTGGAGGAGAAGTACCGGGAGCTTGCCAGGGAGAAGATCGGCAGGCGTGCAGCGTATTTTGCAGGAATCATGGGAGTTACCTATGGCCGGATCACCATTCGGGCAGCGAAAACCAGATGGGGTTCCTGCAGCGGTGCGGGAAATCTGAATTTCCACTGGAAGCTGATTCTGATGCCGGAAGAGGTGCTGGATTATGTGGTGGTCCATGAGCTGGCCCACCGAAAGCAGATGAACCATTCTCCGGCTTTCTGGGCGGAGGTGGAGAAGGTGCTGCCGGATTACCGGGAGAGACGCCGGTGGCTGAAAAACTGGGGACAGACCGTATAGAAAATACGGCACAAAAAAGAAGGAGCGGATGGGGATGAAGGAAGGGGCAAAGCTTTTGGCAGCGGCAGCGGCGGCAGTCCTGCTGGTGCAGATTCACAGAAAAGAAAAAGAACGGCTGGCATTGGGCTGGGCCGGTTACGGCGCCCACATCCTGGGACTGGAGCCAGGAGGGGCAGGCAGAAAGGAATATCTGGACAGGCTGCGTTTCCTGGCGGCTGTACTGGTGATCCTGGTCCACAGTATGGAAGGCGCAGCCTCCGGCATATTTGCCGGTCAGGCAGACGTGCCGTTTTCCGCTCCGCCGGTTTCCTGGTACGTTCTTACCGGGCTTTCCGGGGTGGGGCTGTGCTGCAACCTCCTTTTCGTCATGATCAGCGGCGCCCTCCTTCTTCCCTTCCGCCAGGAGTCTGTGGGAACCTTTTACCGGAAACGGTTTTCCAAGGTGCTGCTCCCACTGGTGCTTTATTATGTGTTTTATCTGCGCCGCTCCGGCCTGGTGTCTTTTTCTTCGCCGGCATCCATAGGGAACGCATTAAAAACCGTGCTTTCCGGGCCGGTGGAGTTGGTCCCTCATTTCTGGCTGGTTTATGTGATGACGGGACTTTATATCGGGGTGCCCTTTCTGCGTTACCTGTTTAAGGCTCTGCCGGAGAGGGCGCTGGAAGGCATGGCGGCAGTGATCCTTGCCGGGTCTGCGGCAAAGACGGCCTGCTATGCTGCCGGGATCAGTTTCGGCTTTGATTCTTTTCTTTTTTCCTGGACGGGAATCTTTATCCTGGGATATTTTCTCACCTGCCCATGCAGCAGAAAATACAGAAAGTGGATCCTGACAGGAGGCGGGCTGGCATCTTTGGCTGTTTTTGTCCTGTTTTGTGTACGGGAAGATGCCGCGGCAGTGGCGGCCAATGATTCCCCACTTATGATCCTTACTGCATCGGCAGTGTTCCTGTTATTTATCATCAGAGAAGAAAAAAATAATGAGGCCGGCCGAAGAAGAATGTCCGGCCGGCTGGGTGCGCTGGGCAGAGGGATCGCCCGGGTCATTGGACGCTACAGCTATTCGATCCTTCTGATCCACTGGTATATGCTTTTTGTTGTTGTAGAGAATCACATGAAGATCAGCCCGGCCCAGATGCCTGGAGCCTTTCTTTGGGCAGGAATCCTGCTGCAGACAGGGGCGGCATTGGCGCTGAGCCTGATTTTCGCTGTGATTTTTGACCAGACAGCAGGAGTTCTTGCCCTTTGGGTGTGGGAAAAGGTTACGGCTGTTTTCGGTGGGTCTGCTCAGCCTCCCACTCGGTAACGCTGCCGCTGTATGCGTCGATCTTAAATTCGTATTCCATGCCGTCAAAGAAAAGGGTTCCCTCGTACTCCATCCGGCCGTCATCTTCATCCAGATGAAGGAAAATGTTCTCGGCAGGAGCGCCGGGAACCCGTTTTTGTACGATTCCCCGGATCTCTTCTTCCGAAAGGACTGCGCTGCCGGAAGAGGCGGCCTGGGCATCGCGGGAATCACGCTCATAGTCATAGCTTACAACCGCACCTGTGGCGGCATCGATTTTGAACTCATATTTTTGCTGTCCGTCTGCACGGAACTGGATTTCGTACACGGCAATGTCATCTTCGTAATCCCTTTTTATCTCCACCCTTTTGGCATCGGACTCCGTAATACCCGCATGAGCCAGGGCAATGTCCAGAGCTGCGGCTTCATCAAGGATTCCCGATGAGGAACTTTCTGAAGGGGGAACGACAGTGCTGTCCG
>DVKS01000034.1 GCA_018715905.1 Candidatus Caccovicinus merdipullorum
ATTGGTTTTGTAACCGTATCCGACAGAAAAATTGTACGGATCTGACAGAAAAAATCCCGTTCGCATCCGTATAGCTGCATTTTTTATTGAGACAAATCTGAATCATACAGAAAATCCCCCTGAACTGTTACGTTTTTTCTTTACAGATCGCATTTTTTTGTTGACAAAAGTGAAAAAAAGTATTAGTATTTATCACATATTAAAAACCGTTGAGAAAGAGGAGTACGCTTTCCGGTGAAATCACAGAGAGCCGCAGGTGGTGGAATTGCGGTATGGAGCCGATTGCCGAATGGACTTTCGAGGGCAGTTCTGAAAGAGTTTTCCAGTAGGGACTGACGGGATTCTGCATCCGTTACCATTGCAGCACATATGTTGGTATGTGAGAGATGACATTTTGTCAAATTGAGTGGCACCGCGGATCGATTCGCCTCAAGGATAATACATATATTATCCTTGGGGCTTATTTTTTTATACAGCATCCGTACAGAGCCCCGGCATCGTCACATATCGAAAATCATTATTTTCTATGGAGGAATGTATTATGAAAAAATCTTTATCTGTACTGCTTGCAGCTGCCACGACCATGAGTATGTTAACCGGGTGCATTACCATCGAACCGGCAGAAACCACCGCTTCCGAAGAAACCCAAAGCCAGGCATCCCAGAGCACCGATTCCCCGGAATCGGAAAGTGAAGACCCTGCCCAGCTTTCTGCCGGAACGGACTCTCCTTCCTACACCATCGGAATCGGCCAGTATGCAGAACACGGTTCTCTGGACAACTGCCGGGAAGGCTTTCTTGCCGGCCTTGCAGAAGAAGGCATCACCGAAGGAGAGAACCTGACGGTTTATTATGAAAACGCACAGGCAGACGGCGGCACAGCCAGCCAGATCTTTACGAATTTCGCAGCCAGGGACGTAGACCTTTTCTGTGCCATTGCCACTCCCATGGCGCAGAGCGCTTACAGTGTTGCCATGAAATCAGATATTCCGGTAATTTACACCGCAGTTACTGATCCGGTAGCTGCCGAACTGGCCAATGCAGACGGCTCCAGCGTAGGCGAAGTCACCGGAACCAGCGACAAGCTTCCTGTGGAACAGCAGCTGCAGATGATCCGCGCTATCCTTCCGGATGCCGAAACCATCGGCATTATGTACACCACCAGCGAAGTAAATTCGCAGACTACCATTGAAGAATACAAGGCAGCCGCTCCGGACTACGGCTTTACTATCGTGGAAAGCGGCGTCTCTTCTTCCGCAGATATTCCTCTGGCTGCTGATAATCTTTTAAGCCAGGTAGATTGTGTAACGAATCTGACAGACAATACCGTAGTGGCTTCTCTTCCTGTTATTTTAGACAAAGCTGCCGCTTTAAACATTCCCGTATTCGGAAGCGAGATCGAGCAGGTACGCATCGGGTGCCTGGCCTCCATGGGACTGGATTATATTGAACTTGGAAAGCAGACCGGACGTATGGCTGCAAAGGTACTGAAGGGCGAAGCGAAAGCCAGCGAAATGAATTTTGAAGTAATCGAAGAAGCTTCCTTCTACGGGAACACCGCTGTGGCAGAAAATCTTGGAATCACCCTTCCTGAAGATCTGACAGCCAATGCGGCGGAATTGTTTACGGAAATTGCCCAGTAGCCGGCAGAACCACAAAATCTGATTTAACTTAAACCGGAGGTTTTTATGATTACCACAATAATCGGAGTTCTGGAAGAAGGCCTTGTATATGCAATCATGGCACTTGGCGTATATATCACTTACTCCATCCTGGACTTCCCCGACCTTTCTGTTGATTCAACCTTTCCCCTGGGAGCAGCCGTGACAGCGGTGGCCATTATTGCCGGCGTTCCGCCTGTTCTGACCCTGCCCCTTACCTTTCTGGCAGGCGCAGCTGCCGGCTGTGCCACCGGCCTGATCCATGTAAAGCTTAAGGTTCGTGATCTTTTATCCGGCATTATCGTGATGACTGCCCTGTATTCCATCAATCTTCGGATCGCGGGCCGGGCTAATCTCCCGATATTCAGCCAGAAGACCATTTTTGACGGAGACTTTGCTGCCATGCTTCCTGAGGCCCTCTCTCCCTATGCAGTACCGATCATCCTGTTTATCCTGGTTGTGATCTGCAAGATCGTCCTGGATCTGTATTTAAAAACAAAATCCGGCTATCTCCTTCGGGCTGCCGGGGACAATGAAGTCCTGGTAACTTCTCTTGCCAAGGACAAGGGATCGGTAAAGATCCTGGGACTGGCCATTGCCAACGGCTTTGCCGCCCTTGCAGGATGTGTTTACTGCCAGCAGAAAGGATTTTTCGAGATTTCCACCGGTACAGGAACTATGGTAATCGGCCTGGCTAATGTTATTATCGGAACCCAGCTGTTTAAGCGGGTGTCCTTTATGAAAGCCACCACCGCAGTGATCATCGGTTCCATCATCTACAAGGCCTGCGTATCCATCGCACTGAGCCTGGGCGCGATCCATATCGGGCGGGTAACGATTTCTCTTCCGATTACCGCTTCCGACCTGAAACTGGCCACCTCCGTGCTCTTCCTGATCATCCTTGTTCTTGGAAACCGGAAGGGAAAGAAAGGAAAACTCCATGCTTGAATTAAAACACATTGAGAAATATTATAATGCAGGCACGGTAAACGAGATGTGCCTCTTTCAGGATTTTAACCTGACCATAAACGATCATCAATTTGTCTCCGTAGTAGGGAGCAACGGCTCGGGAAAAACTTCCATGCTGAATCTGATCTGCGGAAGCATCCCTCTGGATGAAGGCCGCATCCTTATGAACGGAAAAGATATCACAAAACTTCCGGAACATAAACGGCTCCGCTCCATCGGCCGGGTATACCAGAATCCTGCCATGGGCACCTGCCCCCATATGACCATACTGGAAAACATGGCCCTGGCAGATAATAAAGGAAAAGCCTTTAACCTCCTTCCCGGCACAAACCGGCAGCGCATCGATTATTACCGGGAATCCCTGAAAACCCTGGGACTGGGACTTGAAGATAAGATGGAGGTCAAGGTAGGCGTTCTCTCCGGCGGCCAGCGCCAGGCTATGGCCCTTCTTATGTCCACCATGACCCCCATAGAATTCCTGATCCTGGACGAACACACTGCCGCCCTGGATCCGAAGACTGCCGAAACCATCATGGAGCTGACCGATAAGATCGTCCGCGAAAAAAAACTGACCACCATTATGGTTACGCACAATCTGCGCTACGCGGTGGATTACGGAAACCGTCTCCTGATGATGCACCAGGGTACCATCGTTATTGACAAGGCTGATGAAGAAAAAGATGCCGTCCAAATCGATGAAATCCTGAAAAAGTTTAATGAGATCAGCATCGAATGCGGAAATTAAAAGGGAATTTCAAAGATTTGCTCTTTATCTGTCCCGGAAAATTTCCACTATGGCATTCCACATCCGCACCAGCACGTTCCACATTCTCTGAAACGGGCTGGTGCTTTCTTCTGCAGTTTCTGCATCCGGAATTTCCGCACTCAGATCATCCATGCTGATCTCATCGGTGCGCAAAATGATCTGCAGACTTTCCGGTTCCGGATTTTCCGCCGAAGTAAAAGATACTTTCTTTGCCTCCGGATCCATTTCCAGGAACCGGTTTTCTTCTTCAAATTTGTCCAGCTCATGATCCAGTGTGGTCTTCATCACCCCGCTGCTTTGTCGGATTTCTCCCGTAGCATCCAAAACATCCAGTCCCTTCTCCAGAATATCCAGACTCCCTGCAATCATCTCACGCGTCCCCTGGTCCAGATCATCTCCGGAAGCTTTCAGCGTATTCTGAATGATCGTCATGGAAGCCACCGTCTGGTTCAAAAGATTGGTGGTACGGTTTACCAGCTCTTCACTGTCTGTAAGGGCAGCCTGGACAGACGGATAATAAAGATCCATGGTATTTTTCATGTTCTTTACATCGTCGATCAGGGTATCGGAATAGGCCATCAGATCCCGAATCTCATCGGTGGAATGATCCAGGCCCCGGAGAAGAGTTTCCGCCGAACGGCGCAGGGCATTGCTGTGGCTTGCCAGCGTTTCCAGCGCATCGGCCTTTCCCATCAGACTGTCTGTGGGATTTTCCAGCTGGCCGGCAGCCTGATTTAACTGTTCCATGGCATTTTCCCGGTAGCCGCTTTTGAAGGACGCGAAAGCCTGCTGATAGATGGCATCGTGCTGGCTTTCATAGGATTCCTCCTCAGGGCCTATGCCCATAGCTTCCAGCACTGCATCTGCGTAAGCCATGGCCTGGTCATCTGCATATTCTTCTGCATCCCGGTCAATATCTCCCTCCATGCTGGTCTCCGAAAATCCTACTAAAGTCATAAGGATGGCTGCCTCCTGAGCCTGAAGCTGGGTATCCAGAGTGATCACATCCATCAGAGAAGATTCCAGTCCCGGAAGAACATCCTCTGTCCGGCTAAGTCCCCGCTGTACATGATCCAGATCCTCATCCAGATCCTGAAGAGGCGTCTGCATCCGTCCCAGAGTTCCCACCAGATCCGTAAGATTCTGCTGGATATCCCGGGCGCTGTCCCGGGCCGTCTGAAAATAGGGAACCATGGCGCTGCTCTGCTTTGCCACGGCAGAAAGCGCTTCAATGGAAGCATCATTCTGTTGTTCTATGGCGCTCCGGTTCCCGCTTACGGTCTCTCTGGCCCTTTCCATGGCAAGGAGGCTGCTCTGCAGGGTATTCACTCCGTCCCGCATAGACTCCACTGCCCCCAGCATGGCATCCATGGAATCATACATCTGCGTTCCCGCGTCACGCCAGGTATCTTTCATTTCTTTAATATCTTTAATATGGTTCAGTGCATCCATAGTGCCCGGGATCATCAGGATCAGTACGCCGGTGGATTCGTAACATTCCGAACCGATCCGCGCCGTAAAATCTCCAGTTTCTCCCGGAAGGGCCGTAAACACTGCACAGGTCTGGCCTCCCACAGACTGGGTCTGGGAACCAGGCGCATCTACACTGTAGCAGTTTTCCATATCTGCCGGAATCATGACAGCCAGAATCATATTATTTTGGTAATAAGGATCCGCATTTTCATTGGGCTCTGCTTTTACATGAATCTCCACCAAACCGTCAGCTCCGGCCAGATCCTCCGCCTTTGCAGGACGGCCGTTAAGCTTATAACTTACATCAAAGGTCCAGGGAAGCTGTGCCGATGAAGCATCCAGCATCCCCTGGTAGTAAAAACGGCTTCCTGCATCTGTAAGGTCCCAGGTAACCTGTCCCTCTCCTTCTTCCGGTTCTGTATGATTGCTCATGTTCACCAGCCCGGTGTACTCCCCCCGGTCGGTAAAACTTAAGACCCCATTCGGTGTAAGGGCCTTTACCACGCTGATCTCCGTAAGTCCCCCGTAAGCGTCCAGATTTCCATATACGGTTTCATCCACCGTCACCTGCGGCTCGGCCCCCCAGACAGGCGCTGCACCAGTCTGGAATACCAGTATTGCAGCCAGCATGGCCGCCGTCTTTTCATAGATTCTTTTTATTCTGCCTGGTTTCATGGCTGTTTCCTCCTTATCTTTGCCCGTTTCCTGTGAAATCCATCTCTGCGCCTTTGTCTCCACTCCCTGAATCGGGTAATCTCATTCTTCGTCAGAAGGGGATCGATCAGCACCAGAAACGCGGGAAGAAGGGAAATCACCAGTATCAGGCTGATAAACGCCCCCCGCCCGATCAGATGGCCCAGGTCTCCAATGGCGCTGATGGTGGAAACAAAATGAAGCACATACCCCACAATCGTTAGGATGGATCCGGATGTCAGGATGGCCGGGATACTCCTGGTCATGGCCTGAATCGCCGCTTCCTCTTTTCCCTTCGTTTTTCTGGCCTCGATATAATTGCTTGTGGTCAGAATGGAGTAATCCACAGTTGCTCCCAGCTGAATGCAGCTGACGATCACGTATCCCATAAAGACCACTTTCTCACCAGCCAGATAAGGAACCGCCATATTGATGCAGATCGCTACCTCAATAGGAATCATAACTACCACCGGAATGGCCAGCGAACGATACGTAAACAGCACCACCAGAAATACGCCCAGATTCGAAAGCAGATTCACGAAAGAGTAATCCTTGGTGATCACCGTCTGGATATCCTGGGTGGAAGGTGTTCCTCCTATCAGATAAGAATCTTCCGGATAGTATTTACGCACGATCTCTCTGATCTCATCTGCCGCCTGATACGCCGCCTCGCTCTCATCCTTCGTCCTGGTATAAAGAAGGATCCTGGAATATCCGTTTTTATGGAGAAGCTCTGTGACGCTTTCCGGAAGAAAGGATTCTGGAACTCCCTCAGGCAATTCTCCCGCCAGGGACTGAACGGATTTTATGTAGGGAAGAGCCTGGATCTGATCCGTCATCTCTGCCTCCGTTACATTCGATCCCACAGGGACGATGGCCATCATCATATTGCTCCGGCCGAATACCGCATTGATCTTCTGTTCATCCTCATATACCCGGGTCCCCTCAGCTGCTCCCACAGCGGAATTTCCGTAGAGATAACTGTTCATTCCCTGCGCAGTATACATGGGGACAAACGCTATGACCGCCGCGGCAAGCACCGCATATCTTGCCTTAAATATCTTCCGGGCAAATCCATCAAAATCCGGCAAAAAAGGCCGGTGGGCGAACCGCTCAATCAAAGGCGACATCCGAAGAATCAGTGCCGGCATCAATAAAAGCACAGTAAGAAGGCTGAATACCACGCCCTTTGCCAGCGAAAGCCCCAGATCAAAACCGATGCTGAATTCCATTACCGTCAGCACCAGAAAGCCCACAATGGTGGTCAGACTGCTGGCCAGAATGGAATTCAGCGCTTCATTAATAGCATTCGTCAAAGCTGTGATCTGCTCCTGCCCGCTTTCTTTATAGCGGGTATAGGCATGAAGAAGAAATATGGAATAGTCCATGGATACCGCCAGCTGGAGTACAGCCACCACATTGTCTGTCAGGAAAGATACCGTTCCTAAAAATATGTTGGTTCCTTTATTCAGCACAATGGCCGCACCCATCACTGTAAGGAACAATACCGGTTCAAACCAGGATGTGGTGGTCACACAAAGGATCAGAAAGATAAATACCACCGCCAGCGTCATGATCAGCCTCATCTCCTGAGCCAGCTGCTCTGCAAGGGATTTGGTCTGCACTGCCATTCCTACGAAATATCCCTTATCGCCTGTAATCTCTTTCATTTCATCGATAGCCCGGGATGTTCTTTCAC
>DVKS01000035.1 GCA_018715905.1 Candidatus Caccovicinus merdipullorum
GCCAGCAGACCAAAGGAAAGAAGGTACCGGCCCCCCTCACTGAAGGTGCCGCAGAAAATGCATTTCTTCATCTGCCGGTTCCTCCTTTGTCAGCATCCGGTTAATATCCAGGATCATATCTCCCAGGCTCATGGTTTCCTGAAACATGTTTTTCCTGGCGCACCACACATGTCCTTCTTTTACCGCCTTAAAATCCGCAAGCAGAGGGTTCTTTTCCAGGAATTCCTCCAGAGTATTTAACTCTCCATCGATGGTGCTGTTGTAAATCAGATAATCCGCGTCCCTGGCCGCCGCGTAAAAAGCCTCCATCTGCATGTTCATAGTAGACAGGGCATTGTCATTGCCCATCCCTTCCGGAACGTATTTTCCGCCGGCCATCTCAATCATCTTTGCCACGTAATCACCGGATTTCCGTACATTTACGTATCCTCCGGAAGTAATATAGAAAAATGCCGCAGTTTTTCCCGACGGCTCCTGATCAAGGACCGGGGCAAGGGCGGAAAGTTCCTCTTCAAACAGCTTCTGGGCCAGTTCCTCCTGCCCGGTCAGCACACCGTATACCTTGATCCACTCCATCCGTCCCAGAGGATGACTCTCGTAGCTGGATCGCTCCACAAACACCGGAATCCCCAGATTTTCCAGCTGCTCCTTTACCTGGGGCGAGTGGCTGATCATGGTGGACTCAATGGCCAGATCGCATTCCATGGATAATATCCTTTCATAGTCCGGCGCATTGTACTTTCCGGCGTAGACCATCCGCCCCTCTTCCATGGCCTCCTTTGCAGCTTCCACATACCACCCGTCTGCATCCGTCCCCGAAAGCGTGATCTGGTCCACGCAGTCCAGAGCGGCAAACAAATCCATGGCCGAAGTCGCCGCCAGATAAATATTTTTAAGGGGGCGGCGGATTACCGTCACATCCTCCGCATCCGCAAAGGCTTCCGGTACCTGGCCGCCTTCCGGCAGCACCAGATACCTGCCGCTTTCCTTAACCGAAATCACAGCGCTGCCGTCCGGGTAGCAGTCCACGGAAAACTGGTCTGCATAAAGAAGAGGCATGGGGGATGCCTGTGCCTCTCCGGATGCCGCGGATGCCGGGATGCCGTCACCGCAGCCGCCCAGGGTCCAGACAGCCGCCAGCATCAAAACTGCCCCTGCCATCAGGCGCAGAATCTTTCGTTCCTTCTGCCTGATCCAGGTCCCGTGCTGCCCCGTCACTGTACTGCCTCCTTTATGGTTCCGGAGTTAAAAAACAGGGTATATTCAATCTCATGGGGTTCGCTCATGGCCACCGTATCTGCCCAAATGGTCAGTTTCCGGTCAAATGCCGAAACCGGAATCGTAAAGGAAGAAGATTCCCCTTCACCTGACCATAAATATTTCTCTTTTCCGATCCGCATATAATCGTAATTGGAACTGCTCCAGACAATTTCCGCATAAGCCGTGCCGTCCCGCACTTCTATGGATGCCGGCGACTGTACCGACGCCCTTCCGGATCCGCCTTCCAGTATTACCTCTGCGGTATAAAAACCGTCCTCCAGTCCTAGACTTTCTGCTGTGGCAATCACCCCGTCGGCAAAAGCCTCCTGAGGAAGGGAATCGGAGCGGAATACCAGCACCCGGTCATACCACATTTCCTTTCTCCGGCTGAAGGCGCTGCAGTCAATTCCCATATCCAGCGCGGCCACCGGAACGGAAAACCGGCTGACACCGCCTTCTCCTGTCTGCGCCTCAATCATCCCGGATTCCGCCTGGGCCGCCTCCTGAGCCGTTCCCATATAAAGCTTTGTGTATCCGTCGCCGCTCATGGTCATCCAGGCCGTCATCTCTCCGTCCTTCACCGTAAGGCTGCATTCCGTAACCCGAAACATGCTGGAACTGGAATCCACCTGGATATCATAGGTTCCATCCTTTAATGACTTCCCATAAACCGGCTCCATCCCTTCCTGAACCACCGAAGAAGGTGCCACCGTCTCATCACCGGAAGCAACCAGCTGGGCCGTTATCTCTGTTTCCACTGCGGTTTCCCCGCTTTTTTCTCCGCCGCATCCTGCACATCCTAACGCGAAAATCAGAACCAGGAGCGACAGCATATTCTTTCTCTTCTTCATTGCTTCTGTCCTCCAGCCCGCAGGCTTCTTTCCGTTTCCATTTTTATGTTTTCTGCCGCTGAAACGGTTCTGATCTTATTCACTGAGGCTGTCCATGGCAGCCTGGGCATGTTCCGCGAAAATCTGCTGGATCTCTTCCAGTTCGCCAAGGCCCTTAAGGATACAGGTCACCTGGTAGCCGGCATCCTCAAATGTCCGTTTCCAGGAACCTTCTTCATCGCCGGCCATATCATTATTGGCATGGTCGCCGGCCACGATCATCAAGGGCATCAGGACCACATTCTCATACTCGCCTTCTTTCACTGCTGCCATCACATCATCCAGGCTGGGGCTGGCCTCCACAGTTCCTACGTAGTAATTGGCATAACCAGCCTCTTTAAACATCTCCTGCATCTTTCCGTAGACCTGATTGGACTCCGCCTCGGTGCCGTGTCCCATAAGACAGATGGCCGTCTGCCCGTCATCATACTCAGCAGTGCTGTTCACAACAGCCTGGATCACCTTCTGAAAATCCTCATCGGATGTAAGCAGCGGCTCCCCTACTGTAACTTCCTGAAAAGCATCGGAGTAAGCGGCCACTTCATCCACCAAGTCATTATACTCCAGCCCGTTCATCAGGTGGGTTGGCTGAACCACCAGGCGCTTTACGCCGTTTGATGCAGCCCGCTCCAGTGCCTGGGTTACATTGTCAATCTCGATCTGGTCCCGTGATTTCACACGGTCAATGATGATCTGGCTGGTAAAACCTCTTCTTACCGAATATTCCGGAAATTCCTCTTCCAGGGCATTCTCAATGGCCCCGATGGTCCGTCTCCGGCTGTCATTATAACTGGTGCCAAAGCTTACTGCCAAAAGTTCGTTTTCCCCGATTCCGTCCTGATTTCTCGGATTATCCAATGACGCGTCCCCCGTATCGTAATTTTCTTCTTCATTTTCTGCCTGATCGTCCGTCTCTCCGGCCTGTTCCTCACCGGCCGCTTCCGTCAGAGTCTCCCTTTCAGAAGCTGCAACTTCCGTCTCCTCTGCCAGATTCACAGCCGCCTCCGTACCGGACGCGCTTTCTTTTCCGGAACAGCCCGCCAGAACCGCTGCCGCCGCTGCCGCTGCCAAAATCACTGCCATTTTCCGCTTCATGTTTCATTTCCTCCTGTTTTGCTTATTTTTACCAAGCCGGCAGGATTGGAAAGCAGACTTACGGAAAACACGTTTTCAGGCAGGAATCTCCATGCCGGATACAGCAAAGCCAGACCGGCACATTCTGCTGTATGCTCTGCGGCATGTTTGGAGTCTTTATAATCGCGGAGATTTTCCCAATCTCCGTTTTCCCGTCCTGAGTCAGAAATTTCCGGCAGAAACTGCCGCAAATCGGTACGACCAATTACTCGTGATCCGGAATCCGCTTCCAGTACCCACAGCTGGCAGGTTTCCTGACTTGTCCCTCTCCGCACATAACCGCCTTCCCGACTTTCATCAGTGACCGCACGCAGCCTGGTCATGTGCTCCGGACTTACAGTGACGAGATCGCACAGGACTTTCACCTGTTTCCCTTTTACCCTTCGCCGGACCCGGGGAGAATACCTATCCCGGTAATCTGTCCCAGGTCCGCCGACGGCACCAGCCATTCTTAACTCGATATGCACATATCCTATCATTTATCATTGAAAAACACAATCCCCTTCCAGACAGCCAAGGCATCTTCCCTTCTCCCCGGCAGTCTGTCCAGAATGTGTTTTATCCCAGGCAAGAAGTTCCCGTAAACAGAAAAAATCCGGCAAAACACCATACTGCAGCGTTCTGCCGGATGCTCTGCAATGAAATTTGCAGCAGATTCCTTAATCCATATTCTGGCCGCTTCTCCCGTAAAACGTAAAAAGATACAGGCCGCACAGGCCTACGATGGCATAAATCACCCGGGCCAGCCAGCTGGTCCCAAAAAGAAATGCCACCAGATTAAAACCGAAAAAACCGATCAGCCCCCAGTTTATGGCACCAATAATTCCGATGGTCAGGGCTGTGGCATCAAGCGCCTTGTTCATAAGAGAAAACCTCCTTTTCCCAATTAGTCTTCTAAGGAAAAGTTTTCCCCAGACATCTAGAAATTATACGCCTTTATCCACAAAACCCATCTGGTTTTTCAACAGGTCTTCCTCTTCGTCAAACAAAAGCCGTTTATTGTACTCATAATATCTGGGGCAGTCATACTCCTTTAAGAATCCGGCACAGTAGAAATTGGAATTCAGTTCCGTAAGGAAGATCACCATCTCCTGCCCGTCGCCAAAGGCCGCCTCCATAAAATCAAATCCATGTTCCAGCATGGCAGCCGCTTCATCAAACTGCTCCTCATACCGGTCGCTGTCCGCCCCAAACTGTTCCCGCAGAAAGTCCCAGGCAGCAGAAACCCCATGTTCTGTATTTTCTTCCCGGTGTTCTGCCTCCCAGCGGTTCAATGATGTTCCATATGCCTCCAGCATGGAAAGGACTTTTCCATACACCAGCTCCTCCTGCCTGGTCAGCAGTTCCTGCTGCTTTAACTGGTCCCGTTCCTTTTCTGTCTCGCCAATCAGCTGCGCAAGCCTTGCAAAGGGACTGAAATCCTGAATCTCCCGGGGCGTCCCATCCCCGGTCTGGTCTGGCCTGCCGCCAGGCCCAACCTTCTGAAACCGCCGCAGGATCCCGGTCAGCCGCTCCATCACCTTTTCCTGCAAGAGTACCTGTCCGAACCGGCCGCTTAATCTGGACAAAAGAAGCCCGGTCATGCTGAGGCGCTCATCAAAGGGCGCTTTCTCCGCCCGCAGGCAAAGGCTTTCGTTCCACTGGCCCGCCAGGATCCGGTCCACCTGGTAATCATTCTGGTACTTATAGAAAAGCTCCAGATAATTGGCAAAATCCTTGGAGATCTTCGGATCCTGGATATACTGGCCCACCACTTCCCGGTCTGCCCGTTTTCCCAGTTTTTCGTAGACCTGGATCAGCCGGGACAAATCTTCCCATCCTCTGGGCGTGGCAAAACGTTTTCCGTCTACTGTCGTCTCGATATGGCAAAGATACTGCCGTTTTATGTTCAGGTATCCGATCACAGCCGGATGGATCTCCATCTGGTATGCGTATTCCTTCCACACATCAAAATCCGGCTCTATCTGAATCATCTTAATCCGGTCCAGAGTCACCACATCAAACTCCCGGACGGATTTATTGTATTCCGGCGGATTACCTGCCGCTATTATGATCCAGCCCTCAGGAATCCGGTGCGTTCCAAAGGTTTTGCACTGAAGAAACTGGAGCATGGCCGGAGCAAGGGTCTCCGACACGCAGTTAATCTCATCAATAAAAAGAATTCCTTCCTTAAGTCCCGTCTCTTCAATCTTATCGTAAATGGAGGCCACGATCTCGCTCATGGTGTACTCCGTCACGGAATACTCCTTTCCTCCATAATTTTTCTTCTCAATAAAGGGCAGGCCCACTGCGCTCTGCCTGGTATGATGGGTAATGGTATAAGCCACCAGGCCGATCCGGCACTCTCTGGCCACCTGCTCCATGATCTGGGTCTTTCCCACGCCAGGCGGTCCGATCAAAAGCACCGGCCGCTGCCGGATGGCCGGAATGGCGTATGCGCCGGTTTCATCCCGGTACAGATATGCCTCAATGGTATCCTTTATCTCTTCCTTTGCCCGTTTAATATTCATGTCTTCTGCTCCTTCCCTGTTCCGCCGCTTTTTGTCTCCCCTGCGCCGATTCTATACTCCCGCGTACCTTTACCACTGCATGCCGTCCCTGGGGATCTCCTCTTCCGGCCAGTCTGCATCCGGATTTTCTTCCATTCTGCGGTTTTGGCGGGCTCCATCAGGATGCGCCGCTCCCGGCTCCGACAGCAGTTCTGTTCCAGATGCCGGTCCCGCGGAAGTTTCTCCGGGGCCATAGGAAATATGCGGTTCTCCCATCAGATCTTCTGCAGAAAGGATCACCTTCATGGCCCAGCCCGGCACGGAAATATCCGTATAATTGTCTTCCAGAAAAACAAAAACCGTATCATAGGGCGGTTTCTTCACCGGGTATACGCCCCGCCCGTCGGTAAAATAAATCAGTCCCCGAAGGCGGCTGAATTCCCCCCGCGTCCGCAGCTCCTCCACATACTGAAAAGCCGGGCGAAAATCCGTTCCGCCGAATCCGGAGATGGTAAAATTCTTCATATAAGCCTGGAACTCTTCTTCATTATGAATGGCCGTATCGGAACGGATCTTTTCATCGCACTGAATAATATGAATATTTACCTTCCGGAAATAGCTCTCTGATGCAGAAAGCACCGAACAGGTCTCCTCCAGAAACCGCCGGATCAGCGAGCCGGAACAAGACATGGAAGTATCCAGAACGATGGCAAATTCCTCGATCCTGCGCACTTCTTTGGTCTCCAGCGGCTCAATCAGCGGAAGATTTCCGTACATGGAAAGCCCCAGAGTATAAAAAATCGGATCAAAAGAATCCGGATCCGTCTGCATCTCCTCGCGAAGGACGGAAAATTTCCGCAGAAATGCCCGGTAATCATACCTTTCCCGATTTTCTGCCTGGACCTGCTCCAAAAGATCCCGGTCGGATTCCCCCGGATCCTTCTGTCCGTCGGTCTCAAGGGCCGTCTGGAGCTGTTCCCGGTTCTCCTTCCACTGGTTCTGCCGCCGCACCATGCGGCTTTTGGGCATCTCCTGCTCCCAGAGATCATGGTCATCTACCCTGAATTCCTGTATCAGCCGGTCGATCTGCTTCTCCTTAAGCTCCATCAAAACCAGTTCTCTGTAAATCCCTTCAGCGGTAAACACGGAAAGGCCCCTGTTTTTCAGACGCAGATACGTCTCCCGGCGGAGCATGGAGGGCGGAATACGGACGCATTTCTGATAAAGGCCGTCAATCACTGATTCCATGGCGATGTCACAGGCCAGATCCCACAGCCGTTTATCCCGCTTTCCCCTGCCGTCCATATGACCGAACAGGCAGTGAAAGAGCATATGCAGATAAAGGCGGTTCACCAGAACCCGGCCCTTCCGGTACTGCTCCAGAAGGAAGTCCGGCCCGTAATAAATCAGGAAGCCGTTGCAGGCCGCCCCCCGCCGTCCCCAGTCTGCCTGAAATCCCAGGCTGCTTAAGGCCACATCCAGATACCGCATGTTCAGATACAATTCACTTCTGGAGCAGTTCAGGATCCTTACGCATAATTCCACCTGATCAAGCTCCTCCAGCTGCCTCTGCCTTGTGGGATCAATCATCCTCGTTCCCTTCCTTCCGGGGCGCATGCATCCTGGCATGCTCTTCTTTCAATTCTTCATAAAGCTGGTAAAAGGTCCATTCTGCATTGCTGGGCGTAAGCACCGCCTTCAGCGGGATGGGCGGAACGCCGCTTTTTCTCAGGTTATACAGAAGATAATCCAGCCGTCCTCCGGAAAAATTGCGCATAATGAGGACACTTTCCTGAATCTTCGGCACCGGATTTTCCGCCGCTTCTTCCCCCTGCTTTGCCGGGGTATATCCCGGCAGCCCGGCCAGATAACCGACCTTTTCCATCACCTGGTCCGGTTCCACCCGCCGGATCCGGATGCCCAGACGGACAAATACACTTAAAACCTTTCCGGCGCTTTTGGCATCGCCATTATGATAATATAAAACGGATTCCTGTATTTTCTGCATGTTGTTCTCCTTTATGTTCTTTCAAAACCTGCGCAGGTATAATGCCTGCTTCGCACACATTATACCTTGACTTCTCTGAAGTCACGGTATCCCTCCGGTGGATGCGCACGGTTCGCCAAGGCACTTGTCTCGCTTTGCTCGACGCGAACCGGCGCTGGTATAATGCCTGCTTCGCAGTCATTATACCTTGCCCGCGCCCGCAAATCAATGGGAGGCGGGGGAGATGGCGGATAATTTCCGGCATTCTCTGTTGCTATCCGCCGCTCTTCATTCTATACTGAATAGTAAGATGCCGGGGCAGGCAAATGCCTTCAGCCCATTAACAAGTCTCTGCATTCCGAAAAAGAAAGGAGGTCCTCCCCATGGACAGCCCTGTATCCAAAAAACAGAATCCGGTATTTCGTACTCTTAGCTATATTCTTCCTTACTGGTACCTGATCCTTGCCGCTACCATCGGAGGCGTTCTGAAACTTACCCTCCCCCTGGTGGTGCCGCAGATGCTCCGGTATTTCACCGACAATCTGCTGCCGCCGGAAAATCCCATGCCGGTTTCCCAGAAGATGCGCATTGTATTCTGGTCCATGATCCTGATCCTGGCCATTTACCTGTTTGTTTACATTCCTGCCACCTACATACGGGAAGTAGGATCCCTGCGTGTGTCCAACCACATCATCCACAAAATGCGCTGTCAGCTGTATGACCGGCTGATCCGCATGTCTGCCGGCTTTCACAATGAAAATGCCTCCGGTCAGCTGGTAAGCCGCATCAACAGCGACGTAGAAAAAGTCCACGATTTTATCTGGAGCGTGGCTACCAATGTCTGGATCGATTCCATTATATTCGCCATTTATATGGCCCTGATGATCCCCATTAATCCCGGCCTGACCCTGCTTGTCTGCGCCGTCACCCTAAGTTCCATCCTCATTACCCGAAAGATCCGGGAGCAGATCCGAAAAAGCGGGCGGAAGCGCCAGGAAGAGCTTTCCTTCCTCTCCGGCTATTTTCAGGAAAGGATGGCCGGCTTCGGCGCGATCCGTCTGTTCCACATGGAAGACTGGGAAAATAACCGTTTCCGGCAGCTCTCCCAAAAGGTTTTCCGGCAGACCAAACGCCAGGATACCTTTTCCTCCCTGGGAACCGCCGTTAACGCCACCTTTTATCTGTTCAATGAAGCTTTGGTGGTGGGCCTCTGCCTGCTTTCCGTTCTCCGGGGAAACATGACTCTGGGAGAAATGCTGGTATTTTATTCCTATATGGGCTACCTTCGGACGCCTCTGAACCGTTTTATTGAGCTGAATGTCACCTATGCCAAAAGTATGGCCGGCATTGAACGGGTTTATGAGATCCTGGATATGCCTCCGGATATTGAGGAAAAGGAAAACGCTCTCACCCTTTCCGATGACGCTCCATTAAATCTCACCTTTCAGCATGTAAGCTTCCGTTACCGCAGGGAAAGTGATGAAAAGGCGCTGAATGACGTAACTTTTACCATTGAGGACGGGCAGAAAGTGGCCCTTGTGGGAAGCAGCGGCTGCGGAAAAACCACAGCAGTCAATCTGATCACCCGTTTTTACGATCCCGATGAAGGCTGCATCCTTCTCTCCGGCCATGATCTGAGGGATTATTCTCTGGCTTCCCTTTACCGCCAGATGGGAATGGTCTTTCAGGACACGGTCCTTTTCTCTGAAACCATCGGCGACAATTTAAAATACGGAAAGCCCGATGCAACCCTTCAGGAAATGGAACAGGCCGCAAAGGCAGCCAACGCATACGATTTCATTATGAAAACACCGAAACAGTGGGATACGCTCCTTGGTGAGCGGGGCATCGGCCTTTCCGGCGGCCAGCGGCAGCGTCTGGCTATCGCCCGGGTATTTTTATGCAACCCCCGTTTCCTGATCCTGGACGAGGCCACCAGCGCACTGGACTCCGAATCCGAAGAGCAGGTCCAGGCCGCTCTGGACAATCTGATGGAAGGGAGAACTTCCGTCGTCATCGCCCACCGCCTTTCCACCATTGTAAATGCAGACAAGATCATTGTTATGGATCAGGGCCGCGTCGTGGAAACCGGGACCCACCATGAACTTCTGGAACGAAACGGAAGATATGCGGAACTTTATCAGAAACAATTTAAAGATGTGTTAGGAGATGCCCATGAGTTTTGAAAACCGCTTTTACACCACGAAAGAAATGTATGCCGAATACGTCCATAAAATCCTGTGCCGCCGGATTTACCACATGGGGATCCCTCTGACGGTCCTGGCTTTTCTGGGCTGTATCCTGAGTTTTCGCCAAAGGCCGTCCATCGCTGCAGTGGAAGCCGTGTGCGGTATTATCATTCTGGCGGTGCTTCTGGCCGCTCCTCCCATGATGGTCCGGCAGCTGATGGAAACGGACCGTTCTCTCCACCAGGGAGAACGGCCGGAATGTGTGATCACCTTTGACGAAACTTCCATCCGCATGACTGAAGGAAAGCAGTCCCTCACTCTGGAATACGGCCAGATCAAAGATGTGTTCCATCTGAAACACAGTACTGCCCTGATGTTTTCCCGGCAGAACGGCATCCTTTATTCGGAAGAAGGATTTACTGTGGGAAATAAAGAAACCTTTGACCGGTTTATCCGGGACAAATGTCCTGATGCACGGTTTCATTGATCTTTGGTTCAAAGAAAGGAGACCCTCTTATGGCGAAAGAAGTTATCCACATCTATGGCGCTTCCGGCTCCGGAACGTCCACACTGGGAAGGTATCTTGGGGATAAGCTTGGATATTTTTTCATGGATACCGATGATTATTTCTGGCTTCCCACAGATCCGCCTTACACCAAAAAGAGAGACAAGGCTCTCCGGCTGGAAATGATGAAACACGACTTGGCCCAAACTGATAAGGCTGTAATTTCCGGTTCCCTGGTGGACTGGGGAGATGAATTGATTCCGCTTTTCACTCTGGCCCTCCGCCTGGAAGCAAATACAGAGCTCCGCATTAAACGCCTGAAACAAAGAGAGCGGGAGCACTTCGGCTCCCGCATCGATGTAGGCGGAGATATGTATGAAAATCATCAGGACTTTCTCCAATGGGCTGCTGCATATGACAGCGGCGGCCTTGAGATGCGAAGCAGCGCAAAACATGATGACTGGGAAAAACTGCTGCAATGCAAAAAAGTCGTCCTGGACGGAAGCCGGCCTTTGGAGGAGAACCTGGAGATTATCAGAAACTGCCTGAGGTAAGATACTCACAGTTCAAACCGTCTTCTCTTCTTTCCTGCGCCTGCCCCATCTTCTTTCTTCTCCTGAAAGGATCCTCTCTCCGCTGTCTTTCTGGCATACCGGGCATCCATCAAAATCCCGGTAAACTGCGCCAGCCCTCTCCCGGCCGCCTCAGAGAGCATATCTTCCATGGCAGATTCACTGCACCAGGCAGCTGAAGCTGCAAAAGATAAAAGTTCCGTATCCTGTTCTTCTTCCGCAGCCTGAACGATCTCTTTCCCGTGTTCCGCCAGATACTTTTCATAAGTTTCCCTGGCTCCCGGCGAAAGCTGGCAGGGGTAACGAAGCCGGTTTAAGGCCAGCTTTGCCACCAGAAGAGGCTTCTCCTCCACCTGTACATGGGGAAAAAGCCGGTCATAGACCAAAAACTGAAAATCAGTTCCCACAAAAGCGTTCCGGTACATATGACCGCAGCCGTGCATTTCCCGCATCAGGATCCTGGCCGGGGTATTTTCCACCGACTCCTCAAAAAACTCCGGAAAAATCAGCCTGGCAAGGAGATCTCCCTTCTCTGCCCGGTAATCCAGGGTCAGCGTCTGGCGAAGTTCTGCAAGCATTTCCTTTAAGCAGGATTTTCTCCCGGGGATAATCCGGATATCCAGTCTCTGAATGCCGTAGCATCCGGTAAAGAGGCCGGCTCCCAGATCCGTGGCCGT
>DVKS01000036.1 GCA_018715905.1 Candidatus Caccovicinus merdipullorum
GGAATTTCACCTTCCCTCTATGGACAGAAAGCTCCTTCCGGCCGGCTTGAAAGCTGCAGTTTCCGCAGCACAGGAAAATTCCTCCAACGCTTCCCCAAGCCTTTCCCAGGATTCGTTCCAGAGCGCCAGGACAGCCGACGGACGGCCGCGGCGCGGAAACTCTTCAAGGGAAGAGGGCCGCGGACACAGCGAACGCATCAAGACAAAGGTCCACAAGGACACACTGCAGGTAGGACGGGAAGAAGTAGACCTGCGTTTTGTGGAACAGCTTATCCACACCGAACAAACCGCCGCTCTGGCACAGATGGTCCGCTGCTGCGTGGCCCAGGACCTGTTTTCCCGGTGTACGGTCCGTCAGATTGTAGATATTCTGTGGGATCAGATCAGCAAAAAAGGGCTGCCGTCCATTGACAGCGCCTCCTACCCGTCCATGGGACTTGCCATGCCCCGCCGCCAGGAAATCTTTGCCTGTCTGAACCGTTATCGCGGCTGACAGAAAAATTTCCAAAAGTCTCCGCTGCATCAGGAGGATTGCCTATGAAACCCATTCGTTATGCTGTAATCGGCTCCGGCTGGCGCGCCGCCTTCTATGGGCGAATCGCTCAAAAGCTTCCGGAGCAGTTTGAGCTGTGCATGCTTTTATGCCGCACAGAAGAAAAAGCGGCCCGTCTGCGCAGGGAGCTGAAGGTTCCCGTATCCACCTGCGAAGAAGATGTTTTTGCCGCCCAACCGGACTTTGTTGTGTCCGCTGTAAGCAAGGGAAACATGACCGACACGGTGATCCGCTGGATGGAATACGGTTATCCGGTTCTTTCCGAGACGCCTGCGGCCCTGGATTATTCACAGATGGTACATCTCTGGGAACTGATCTGCTCAAAAGACGCTGCCTGCCGGATGCAGACCGCCGAGCAGTATTGGCTCTATCCCAGCTGGGAAGCCAGGATCCACATCCTTCAGTCCGGTCTCCTGGGTGAGCCGGTATCGGTCCATCTTTCTGCCATGCATGACTACCATGCAGCCAGCATCATCCGCCGCCTTCTGGGAACCGGCCTGGATGAAATCCGGCTGACAGGAAAAACCTTTTCTTTTCCAGTGACCGATACACGGACCCGGTATGAAATTCTGACAGAAGGAACCGTCTCCCAGAAAGATGAGCGCCACGCCATTCTGGAATACGAAAACGGAAAGACGGCCTTTTACGATTTTCTGTCCGACCAGTACCGCAGTCCCATCCGAAATCCCTCTGTGATCATCCGGGGGACCCGGGGCGAAATCTTAAATGACACCGTCTGCTGGCTGGATGAGCAGAATCTGCCCCGCCGGGAAAAACTCCAGATCCGGCGCGATCCTGTCTCCCATGAAGTTCTCTCTATCACGTTTCAGGGGCAGGTACTTTATTCTCCGGTTTTCGGTGTCTGCGGGCTCACAGAAGATGAAACTGCCATCGCAAGGCTGCTTCTGGGAATGAAAGAATATATCGATACAGGTCAGAAGATTTATCCCATGAAAGAAGCGCTGGAAGACGCTTATATAGGAACATTAATGAACCAGCTGGGGGCAGACGGATGGAATTCAGCCGCATCCGCTCCCAGACCATGGAAAAATACAGGAGGGATTCAATGATGAAACCATTAAAAACAGCAGTGATCGGAATGGGGACCATGGGAAGCAAATACGCAGCATTTCTGCTGAATGGACAAGTGCCGGCAATGGAACTGGCAGCCGTGACCCGTGTGCGCCCGGAGCGGCTGAAAGCAATGAATCTTACGCTTCCGGATGATCTTCCGGTCTTTCCATCTGCAGATGCACTCTTCCAGGCACTGGACGAAGGCCGGCTTTCACTGGATGCCGTAATTATCGTCACCCCCCATCGTCTTCATGAAGAACAGACTCTGGCTGCCATGAAGCGCGGCCTTCATGTTCTCTGCGACAAGCCGGCAGGCATCAGCAGCCGCCAGGCCCGCAGCGCAGAGGAATTTTGCCCTGCAGAGCTTACATACGCATTCATCTTCCAGCAGCGGACCTTTCCTGTCTATAAGAAAATCCGCGAACTGGTACAAAGCGGAAAATACGGCAGCCTGAAACGAGTAAGCTGGACCGTCACAGACTGGTACCGGCCTAATCTCTACTATCAGGAAGTATCCTGGCGGGGCACCTGGCTTTTGGACGGCGGCGGAACCCTCTTAAATCAATGCCCCCACAATCTGGACCTTCTCCAGTGGATCTGCGGAGTTCCCTCCCGCGTCCAGGGTTTCTGCCACAACGGAAAATACCACCCCATCGAAGTAGAGGACGAAGTAACTGCCTATATGGAGTGGGATAACGGCGCTTCCGGCGTCTTCACGGCTTCCACCGGCGAGGCTCCCGGCGTAAACCGCCTGGAAATCTCCCTGGATAACGGTCTTATCATCTATGAAAATGGAGAATTAAAGGTATGCTGCCTGGATAAAACGGAACTGGAATACCGCCTGCAGGCGGAAGATGCCTTCGTAAAACCAAAAAGCACCTGGGAGACCATTCCTCTGGAGACAAACCAGCAGCCTTACCTGGAAATCCTGGACAATTTCGCCGCAGCGGTGCAGGAAGGCGCTCCCCTGATCGCCCCAGGCGAGGAAGGTAGAAAGAGTCTTCTTTTGTCAAACGCGGTTTACCTCTCCTCCTGGACAGGAAAGATGATCTCCATTCCAAAGGAAGGCAGTGAGGATGAGAAGATTTTCGAGGAGGAATTTGAGAAAGAGTGGAGAAAGAGGGCTGGTGCGGCGGAGAATTAAGCCGCAGGAGAAGTCCCAACACAAGGAAGCCGAAAAGTTTTTCACTGCTCTCTCAAAAAAAAATACCGCGATTTCCCATTCAGGATTTCGCGGTATTTTCATTTGACTTCATTAAATTACTTCAGGGTAACCTTAGCTCCCTCAGCCTCTAACTTGGTCTTGATATCCTCAGCCTCTTCCTTAGAAGCGCCAGCCTTAACTACCTTCGGAGCGCCGTCTACAACGTCCTTAGCTTCCTTTAAGCCTAAGCCGGTTACTTCACGAACAACCTTGATAACCTTAACCTTGTTCGGGCCAACCTCGGTCAGCTCTACGTCGAACTCGGTCTTCTCCTCAGCTGCCTCGCCAGCGCCGCCTGCTGCTGCTACAACAACGCCTGCTGCTGCAGATACGCCGAACTCTTCCTCACATGCCTTTACTAACTCGTTTAACTCTAATACGGATAATTCCTTGATAGCTTCGATAAACTCAGCGGTAGTTAACTTTGCCATTTTTATTTCCTCCTGTTTGAAATTTCATATTTTGGTGACACCGCCTTCCGGCGGCATATCGTTTACTGCAGACAGCTCTCTGCAGTACAGTTTCCTGAAATCGGATTACGCCTCAGCGCTCTTCTCAGCAATCTGATTAAGCACACGAGCGAAGTTTGCAACCGGAGACTGCATGCTTCCCAGCAGTCGGCCCAGCAGTTCTTCTCTGGACGGAATGGTTGCGATGGTCTGGATGCCGTTCTTATCGTAGTAGGTTCCCTCTACCACACCAGCCTTTAACTCCAGAGCCTCTGCAGTCTTGGCGAACTTAGCCATGATTCTTGCAGGAGCGGTAGCGTCTGTCTTGGATACAGCTAAGCCGGTAGGACCTTCCAGATCTGGCTCCAGGGCTGCGTAAGCAGTTCCCTCAGCGGCACGCTTGATCAGGGTGTTCTTGTATACCTTGTAGGTTACACCTGCTTCTCTTAACTGCTTTCTCAGAATGGTATCCTGCTCAACAGTTAAACCACGGTAGTCAACGATTACCGCAGAAGCTGCGCCGTCAAATAATGCAGCGATCTCGTCAACGATTGGCTGCTTTAATTCAACCTTTGCCATGTTTTTTACCTCCTGTTTTATTTTCGTGGAGACTGATCAAAGACCTGTTCTCCTTACAGAAAGCAAAATTTCCTGTAATGAGAAAAGCCTCCCTGTCCGCAGACAGAGAGGCCATACAAAATTCTCTTTTGAGCTTTGTAGATTCCTCGGCAGGCGTTTTCAACTTATGCCTTACGGCACCTGCTGTCTTCGGCAGTCAACAATAATATAATATATCACAATATCTATCGGGTGTCAACCATAAAATGCTCACCAGATAACCAGTCCGCCGGAAAATGCTGCTGTCCGAATCCCCTGAGACTCAGACCCTGGCAGCATTTCCCCGGCCCCCAAATACGTACTAGTTAACCAGCTTTGCAACGTTCAGCTTCACACCAGGTCCCATGGTAGAAGTCATGGTTACGCTCTTTAAGTAAGCGCCCTTAACGGTGCTGGGCTTAGCTTTAATGATTGCATCAATAAGCGTCTGGAAGTTGTCCGCTAACTGCTCCTCGCTGAAGGAAGCTTTGCCAACCGGAACATGCACAATGTTGTTCTTATCAAGTCTGTACTCGATCTTACCAGCTTTGATGTCATTGATTGCCTTGGTTACATCCATGGTAACGGTTCCGGCCTTGGGGTTCGGCATTAAGCCCTTGGGTCCTAAGATACGGCCCAGACGACCTACTACGCCCATCATATCCGGAGTAGCAACCACTACGTCGAAGTCCAGCCATCCCTCGTTCTGAATCTTCGGGATCAGCTCCTCAGCACCTACGAAATCTGCACCTGCAGCCTCAGCCTCATCAGCCTTCGGTCCCTTTGCAAATACAAGGATTCGAACGGTCTTACCGGTTCCGTGAGGCAGAACTACCGCACCGCGGATCTGCTGCTCAGCGTGACGTCCGTCACATCCGGTTCTGATATGCACTTCAACAGTTTCATCAAACTTTGCAGAAGCATTCTTCTTTACTAATGCAATCGCGTCTGCGGTATCATATAAAACAGAGCGGTCTACAGTCTTAGCTGCCTCTGCGTATCTTTTTCCTCTTTTCATTCTAAATAAACCTCCTAGTGGTAATGTCGGGGATTGTCCCTCCCACGTTTCTTCAATTCATCATCAGGCGCGCTGACAGAAATCGAAAAAACTCTTCCTGTATTAGTCAACTACAGTGATGCCCATGCTTCTCGCAGTACCTGCGATCATGCTCATAGCAGCCTCAACGGATGCGGCATTTAAGTCAGGCATCTTTAACTCTGCGATCTTCTGCAGCTCAGCCTTGCTGATGGTAGCTACCTTGGTCTTGTTGGGTACTGCAGAGCCGGATTTCAGCTTGCAGGCCTTCTTTAACAGAACGGCAGCCGGCGGAGTCTTGGTGATGAAGCTGAAGCTTCTGTCAGCATATACGGTAATTACAACAGGAATGATCAGATCGCCCTGATCTGCAGTTCTTGCATTGAATTCCTTTGTAAACTGAACAATGTTAACGCCATGCTGTCCCAGAGCAGGACCTACTGGCGGTGCTGGTGTTGCCTTACCAGCAGGAATCTGTAATTTGATATAACCAGTTACTTTCTTTGCCATTTTAGGCACCTCCTAAATCATGTGGTATTGTCGGGGATTTTCCCTCCCACCAGCTTTTATTGGAATCTGCTTCCGAAATAAAAGCCGATTTCCTGCTACATCTTCTTTACTTCGTTGAAGTTCAGTTCGACAGGAGTTTCCCGGCCGAACATCTCAACGTTGATCGTGATGGATTTCTTTGCCTCGTTGATGGAGCGGATCGCTCCAACCGTGTCTTTCCATGCACCGGCGATAACAGTAATCATATCGCCCACCTCAAAGTCAACCACCAGATCCGGTTCACTCTGCTCCTGGAAACCAAGGTTCAGCATCTCTTCCTCGCTTAAAGGAGTGGGCTCCGAACCCGGTCCCACGAACCCGGTCACACCTCTGGTATTACGCACCACGTACCAGGTGTCCTGGTTCATCACCATTTTCACCAGCACGTAGCCCGGGAACATCTTCTTATCCGCCTGCTTCTCCAGACCGTTCTTTAACTCGGTCACCGCAAGCATGGGTACGGATACTTCCAGGATCTGATCCTGCAGGTTCCGGTTTTCGATGGTCTTCTCAAGGTCAACCTTAACTTTGTTTTCATAGCCTGAGTAGGTATGGACTACATACCAGTTTGCTTCTGACATATCTTCACCTTTGCCCTTATTAAATGATCAGATTAATACCAAATTTGAAAATCATGTCCATCACGCCGATAATGATTCCAAGAGCCAGAGACACAAGCAGGACAACGATGGTCTGCTTGGTTACTGTTTCCCGATCCGGCCAGACTATTTTTTTGAACTCAGCCTTCAAGCCTTTCCAGTAGCTCTTTCTGCGGGGCTTCTTTTCAGACTTCTTCTCGGCCTTGTCCTGAGTCTTCGCTGCAACATTTTCTGCCATAGTCACACATCCTTTACTACGGGGCAATATCCTGAAGGATATTACTTGGTTTCCTTATGCATCGTATGTCTCTTGCAGAATCTGCAGTACTTCTTGGTTTCCATTCTGTCCGGATGAGTTTTCTTATCCTTGGTCATGTTGTAATTGCGCTGTTTGCATTCTGTGCATGCCAGTGTGATCTTTGTGCGCACGACTTCCACCTCCACTTAAATAAATTATCGTTTTAGCCTGGTCTCTCCTTTATTTTGGGCATAAAAAAAAGACCTATCTTCCATTCGCCCGTCTACTATATCATATCTTTTTCGATTCGTCAATGTTTTTCTTGGTTTTTCGCGGTTTTCCGGCTTTTGGGGCTTCATTTCACAGGCCCGACAGAGGCCTGTGAAATGGAACTTGCCTTCCTGCTACTGCTGCAGTATTTTCTCTTATGCGCTCTGCATCGCTGTCAGGAATTTCCAGTGCCCGGATGGCCTGATCTGTTGTCAGGTGCAGATTACGCATAATATTTCTTATACTGAGAAGCTGCATGCGTTCTTTGGTTTCCTTTTGCTTTTTTTCTGTTTCTTTCGCTGCTTTTTCGACGGCCTCTTTTGTCGCCTTTTCTGCAGCTTCTTTTGCTGCCGCTTCCGCTGCTTCTTCTATCAGCAGACGAAATGCTTCACACATCTTTACCGCTTCCTCGTCCTCATCCATGCGCAGCTTCGCGCTGACGCAGGTATTCAATACCTCGACTTCTTCCCGGCCGAACCAGACCTGCGCACCGGCGCATGATGGCTTACTCTCCATGTCGATGTAATAGCCTATTTTCCAATATTTGTCAAGTGGTTTTGCATTTTCTTCCTTTCAGCCCAAGCATAAGCCGCCAAAAAAAGCCGGCGGCATGATCCCTTTACGGAACCACGCCGCCGGTTCATAACCTATACCGGGTCTCTCCTGCTGTTATGGCCGGGGCCTTTCAGCTTATCATCATTTTTTACACAGTAACCTGCACATTCCCGCAGCAGTCAAAACCGCTGTCAATATAATGGCTGATCACCCGTGCCTTAAAGTTCCTTTCACAGCATCTGGCGCTGCAGCTTACATTCAGATCATCCGGAAGCACGAATTTTATGCACCTTACCGAAATATCCTGACAGCCTGTTCTGAAATGGGCCGGTACTGTAAGGATCTTCATTCCCCGCGGATACTCCGTTCCGTAAGAATCGACTTCCGTAAGGATTACAGCCAGAGCCACGCGTTTTCCCGGGCAGATGTTTTTAAGAGTCAGATCCAGTTCAAGAATCTTTCCCTGTGATTCCAGATATACATCTCCCAGATCGTATTCCGCCGTGTCCTGGCAGCCCTCCAGCTTTACACGCACCGGCTGCCGACAGTCCTCCGAAAACTCCGGTTCTGGGCAGTCTGCCAGGATCGTGGGTGCAGGAGGTGTTCCCACACTGACGATTTCAAAATCCGGATTCACCTTATCAACAATCACAATGTTCGTAGCGCCAGGCTTTGAAATATTCTTTGCCAGATCTGCAAAAAGCGTTTCCAGATCCGCCGCATCGGGAGTTACTGCCACAGGCCACCGTCCTCTGGCGCAGGGTTCTCTCCTACATAGCCCTCCTGTAAATTTTTTCAATCTCCTCTTCCCCAAAAGTCTTCGGATGATTGGCAATACTGGCAGCTGATACCTTAAAGCAGTTCTTTGTCATCCATGGAATATCTTCCTCCTGGATTCCCAGACTTTTCAGCCCCGCAGACAGATCCAGCTCTTCCAGAAGCCGTCGGATCACATCTGCGCAATCCGTTTCGTCTCTGCCTCCTAACAGTCGGGAGATCTGTCTGTACTTTTCCGGTGCGGCTTCAATGCTGGCTTCTGTAATCACCGGAGTCAGTGCCGCCAGCCCTTTTCCATGTATGATATTTCTCAATCCGCTGGCGGGATGCTCCATTCCATGGGGAAGTGCCACACCGGCAGTATTGATTGCCATTCCGCCCAGAGTGCTGGCCCAGGCAACGGCATCCCAGTCTTCCGGCCCCCCTTCCCCCCGATAGAGAACAGGCAGATGCCTTCCGATACGGCCGATGGCATCCATGCACATTCCATCCGTTAACGGCTGAGCTGCCTTTGACAGAAACGCTTCCATAGAATGGCACAATGCGTCAAATCCTACCGATGCCAGAACGCTTTGAGGCATCGTTTCCATTAGTTCGGAATCAATAATGGATGCTTTTGCAATGACGGCATTGCTCCGCAGCGACTTTTTATCTCCATTCTCCGGATTGGTCAGCACTGCAAAACTATTTCCTTCACTTCCGGTTCCGCATGTGGTTGGAATCAGGACCAGCGGAAGAGCTGTTTTCCCGGCAATCCGGTTAAAAATGTAATCATTTATGTCTCCTTTATTAACTGCCAGAAACGCAATTGCTTTGGCACAGTCCATGATGCTGCCGCCCCCCAGGCCTACCACCACCTGGCATCCCCGGGAAAGAGCTAATGCTGCCCCTGCCTCTGCCGTGGCAGTAAGAGGATTCTGCATCACCTGGTCAAATATCACACACTCTGTGCCAGCTTCTTCCAGGAGTCCTTTCATTCGATCCAGGAGCCCGGTTCGCCTGGCGCTCCCCTGTCCGGTTACCAGAAGTACCTTTTTCCCATAGGAGGAAACAATACTGCCCGCCTCTGAAAGTCTTCCCCGTCCAAAAATAAGATTTACCGGAAGATAATATTGAAATTTCCCAAGTTCTTTCATGACAGAGCCTCCACCGATTCCTTAATGACAGCAAAAGCCTTGTCACAGTCATCCTCTGTAAGAATCAGCGGCGGCACCATGCGGATAATATGAGCCCCGATGGCTGTAATCAGCAGCTTCCGGTCAAAGCATCCGTGCTTTACATCCACCCCGCTGATGGTTTCGTCAAATTCTACGCCAATAAACAGGCCCTGATGTCTGACCTCCTTTACATGGGGCAGAGTCCCAAGCTTTTTGCAGAAATAATCTCCCATTTTCTCTGCATTGCCGGCCAGATCTCTGTCCAGCAGTTCATTCACCTCTGCGAGAGCTGCCGCGCAGGATACGGGATGCCCGCCGAAAGTGCTTCCATGAGAACCTATGGTAAATGCCTTTGCCACTTCTGCCGTGGCGCAGATGGCACCGATGGGCATGCCGCCTCCCAGCGCCTTTGCCATGGATACAATATCCGGTTTAATGCCGTAATGCATATAACTCATGATCTTTCCTGTACGGCACCACCCTGTCTGCACCTCATCCAGAAGAAGCAGAAGTCCTTTCTCATCACAAAAGCTTCGCAGGCCGGTCAGAAATTCCATGGTGGCCGGATAAACGCCTCCCTCCCCCTGGACCGGTTCTACCATAATAGCAATGGTATTTTCGTTTACCGCCGCCTTAAAGGATTCCAGGTCATTGAAATCCGCATAGGAAAATCCGGGGGTCATATCTCCAAAGCCCAGCTGGCAGGCATTATCCGGCTGCCCTGTGGCGCTCATGGCGCCGAATGTTCTTCCGTGAAAAGACATTTTCGCCGTAACAATATTGTATTTATGGGGGCCGTATTTCTCTACGCCGTACTTTCTGGCCATCTTGATCATAGCCTCATTGGCCTCCGCACCGGAATTCTGGAAAAAGATTTTATCCATTCCAATAGTAGTGCAGACTTTTTCTGCCAGCAGCGCCTGAGGGATTGTATACGGATAATTAAACGTCTGCATCAGGTCCTTACACTGATCCTGAACCGCCGCCACCACCCGATCGTTGCAGTTGCCCGCGCTGTTTACGGCGATTCCCGCGTAAAAATCCAGGTATGCCGCGCCATCGGTTCCGTACATATACATGTCTTTGGCCGTCTCTGCCACAAAATCGAAACGCTCGTAGGTTTCGATCATGTATTTTTTCACCTTGTCCTTGATATCCTGTTCTGTAAGGCCTGTATCCTTTAATCTCATCCTTCCGTCCTCCTATTTCTCAATTAATCCGCGAATCGCCAGATACTGGCGGATCAGCTTCACGCAGTTATCCACCCCTACCCGCTGGCTGTTCAGCGTCATGTCATAATTCACCGGATTGGTCCAGTAATTACCGTGAGTGTAATACTGATAATAATCCGCCCGATACTGATCCGTATGTTCGATGGTGGCGTTGGCCACCTCCTCAGTCACCCCCATGTTCTCCATGGTCCGCTGTACACAGAACGCGCGGGGCGCTTCTATATATATGCTAACCACATTGGGGCGGTCTTTCAGCACCCAGTCCGCACACTTTCCCACAATCACGCAGGATTCCGTATCCGCCAGATTCTCAATGATCTGTTTCTGATAGGCAAAAAGGGTATCATCTGACACAAATGTTTCATTCCGGCTGATGTAATGTCTGGATCTGGGAAGCCCCCGCAGGAAGCTGGAAAAGCCGCCGTAGGAACGAATCTTTTCATTGACTTCATCAAACAGCTTCTCGTCCAGACCGCTGAGCTGAGCCGCCAATGTCAGGATCCGGTTCTCATAGCAGTGAATCCCCAGTTCCTTGGCCAGCCTGGAAGCGATCTCTTTTCCTCCCGTGCCGAAGCCTCTGGCAAATGTAATGACAAATCTCTCCATACCATCCTCCTATCCGGCAATAAACCTGCTTAAAAATTCTCTGGTCCGCTGATGTCTTGGATTCGTAAACAGCCGCTCCGGAACATCGTCCTCTACCACATAGCCTTTGTCCATAAAAATTGTCCTGGTGGACACATCCCTGGCAAACCCCATTTCATGGGTGACAATGATCATGGTAAGTCCGGTTCTGGCCAGTTCTTTCATAACATTCAATACCTCACCTACCATCTCCGGATCCAGGGCGCTGGTGGGTTCATCAAAGAGGAGCACTTCCGGATTCATGCACAGCGCCCTGGCAATGGCCACCCGCTGCTTCTGTCCGCCGGAAAGCTGTCCCGGCATGGCATTGATATAAGGCGCCATGCCGACAGCCTTCAGATGGCTGATAGCCCGGTCAAATGCCTCTTTTTTTGAAATATGAAGGACCTTCCGCGTTCCGGCCATGCAGTTTTCCAGTACCGTCATATTGTTAAACAGGTTAAAAGACTGGAATACCATTCCCACTTTTGACCGGTATTCATTGATCTCCCGATGACCGTTTCCAATTTCTTTTTCGTGGTAATAGACCTTTCCTGCAGTCTGCCGCTCCAGCCGGTTAATGCATCGAAGGAGGGTGGATTTTCCTGAGCCGGAAGATCCTACAATGCAGATCACTTCACCTTTTTCCACATCAATGTCGATTTTTCGGAGAACCTCGTGATCTCCGAAGGATTTTCCCAGTCCCTCAATACGGATGATTTTTTCTTCCATGGCAGTTCCCCCTATTGATTATCCATATATTCCACGGCCAGAACGTAATCCTTTTTCGGCTCCAGCTTCTTTTCCAAAAGCAGGAACAGGCGGTTGAAGATAAAGCAAAGAACAAAGTAAATTACTGCAATAATCAGGTATGACTCAAAATACTTATAATAATTGGCGCCTACCGTCTTTGCCGTCATGAAAAGTTCCGAAAGTCCGATTACATTTAACACCGAGGTCATTTTCAGATTTGTCAGAAACATATTCGCCATCTCGGGAATGATATTTTTAAAAGCCTGGGGAAGGACCACATAAAGCATGGCTTTCATGGGAGACATTCCAAGAGCAAGCGCTCCCTCCCTCTGGCCGTTTTCGATGGAATTATAGCAATCCAAATAAATAACGCATAAATTTGACAAAGGTATTATGATTAAGGTAGAGGTGATATTTATGTTACACAATGAAGCAAGACATTTAATTATCCAGGCCCTGAACCATCATACCCCTGTCAAGGAAATAGCCGAATGCTTTTCGGTAAATACAAGCACCATCTACCGGTTGCGAAAGCAGCTGGAAATGACCGGATCTGTGGAAACACGTACCTCTTTACGCGGCCGCAAACCCGTCCTTTCCGATGACGACATCGTTCATATTGACAACTTAATCCAGGCACAACCAGATATTACAATCAATGAGATCGTGGATACGCTTCATCTGAAGGTCAGTGATGAAACTGTCCGGCAAGCTGTTTTAAAACTGGGATATGTCTATAAAAAGAAATCCCTTCATGCTTCGGAACAGGAGCGTCCCCGACATCCGGCTGAAACGGGAAAACTGGCGGCAACATATTCCGGAGAACGACGCAAAACACCTTGTGTTTCTCGATGAAAGTGGAATCAATACGGATATGACCAGGCGTTATGCACGGGCGAAAAAGGATCAGCGGGCAGTCGACAGTACGCCGTTAAACACGCCAGCCACGACAACTATCCTGTCCTCTATACGCCTGGATGGTTCCTGCATTTACACCACATATCAGGGAGGCACCACAGCCGAACGATTTGAAAGTTATCTGGAATCGGATTTGCTTCCAACATTAGGCCCTGATGACATCGTAGTGATGGACAATATGCGTTCCCATCATGCAAAGACAGTAAAGAATCTTTTAGATGAGAAGCATATACAATATTTATATCTTCCACCGTATAGCCCGGATTATAATCCGATTGAAAATATGTGGTCAAAAATCAAAGCCAATATGAGAAAGCAAAAAGTGCGTACCGCAGCCCTTTTGTCCGAAGCCATCAGGAAAGCTTTTTCTACTATCCGGATATCGGATTGTATGGGGTGGTTTCGTGCGTGTGGCTATGTGCAATAATTTATTGGATTGCTATAATTCCGGCCCGCACCGTTTCCGACATATACGCTCCGGTATTCAGCACCGTAACCAGAACACCGGCTGCCAGGATTCCGATCTCCACACCAGCCTGGCGCAGCCCGTAGAAAATAATCATAGCCTGCACAATCATAGGTGTTCCTCTGAAAAGTTCCACATACACGCTGCATATTCCCTTTGCAAGTACCGCCGGAAACCGGCGAATCTTTCCTGTCTCCGGATCAATCCGGATATCTTCGATAATTCCAATAATATAACCCAGAACAAATCCAAAGATGGTGCCCAATACGGCCACATATAAAGTAAGCCAGGTTCCCTGCCAGAACGATGCGGCGTATTTTTCTGCTAAAAAGTACATCCATCCCAGCGAATTCGAAGGCGTTGCTGCTGCCAATACCGTCATAAAATTCCTCCCTTTAGTTGGCTGCCGGCTGTACGGAAATCGCCTCATCCATCATCTCGTCCATCTTGGCTTTGTCATCCCATCCCAAAGCATCCATAGCCTCCTGAAGCGTATCCCGAAGTTCTGTATCATCCAGCCTGGTAGCGATACATACATTCGTCATTCCATTATCATCCACAAATCCTTTTCCCTCATCAAAAGTAACCACCACCAGGTCTGTATTGGTCA